>JAKAUH010001072.1 GCA_021818605.1 Planctomycetota bacterium | reverse complement strand
ACGAGCTCGTCGAGCGGTTCGTGGGGGGTGCCGAGGAGGGCGAGGCGGCGTTTCGCGTTCTGATCCAGCGGCACGGGCCGATGGTGCTGGGGGTCTGCCGCCGCGTGCTGGGCGACGAGCACGCGGCGGAGGACGCCTTTCAGGCCACGTTCCTGGTCTTCATGAAGAAAGCGAGGAACCTGCGTGACGCCGGTCTTCTGACGAACTGGTTGTACGGCGTGGCGCTTCGGGTCGCGAACAGGGAGCGGGCAAGGGGCGAGCGGCGGCGGGCGGTCGAGCAGCGGGTGGCCGAACAGGCGCCGCAGGAGACGGTCGGCGCGGAGCCGGACGACCTCCGCTCGGTGATCGACGAGGAGGTGCACCGGCTGCCCGAGCACTACCGGTTGCCGCTTCTCCTCTGCCACGTCGAGGGACTGCGACACGACGAGGTGGCGCGGCGGCTGGGCTGCCCGGTGGGGACCGTGGAGAGCCGGCTGTCGCGGGCCCGTGAACGATTGCGGACGCGACTCAGCCGCCGCGGCCTGGCACCGACGTCCGGGGCAATGGCGATCGCGCTCCAGCCGGCCCGGCTCGTCCTGGTGCCGCGATCACTGGTCGAGGCGACGGCGAGGACGGTGATGGCGTCTCCGGCCCAGCCGGTCGGGCTGGTCGCGATGGCGGTGGCCGGTTGCACCCGGGCCACGCGGGCACTGGCCGCCACCACAGCCGGCGCGGGGACCACGGCCGCCGCGCTGGTCATCACCATCGGGATCGCCGCGGCCGGCATCGGCGCCCTTCGGCCCGCCGAGCCGGCCCCGACCCCGGCATTGCCAACGCCCGTGACCACCGTGCGGACCGAGCCTGTCCGCACCCGGCCCGTGGCGGCGCCGGGCCAGCCCCCGCGGGCGGTCGCCCGGCCCCTCTCGGGCATCACGATCGACGGCCGGCTCGACGACTGGCCCGCCGGCCTGATGCGGTATCCAATCCGCAACGTGCTCTCGCGAAACAGCGATTATCGCAGCTCGGTGGATGGCCCCGAGGATGTCGACGCCGACTTCCAGGCCGGCTACAACCCGCAGGACGGCCGGATCTACCTGGCCGTCGTGGTCCGCGACGACGACCTGGTTCTGATGAAATCCAGCTCGGTCGTGGCCAACGACGCCGTCGAGATCTACCTCCAGGGCCAACGTCCCGACCCGAGGCCCACGGGAAAGACCTGGGGCGACCGGTCCAACGGAATGGCAGCCGAGCAGATGCCGATCCTCCAGTACGTCGGACTGCCCGGCGACTTCGTCCCCTATGGCGACCGCTTCGGCGACAATCCGGCGCTGCTCTACACCGCGACCCGCGAACGCCGCACCGAGATGCAGTTCCACCGCTCTGGCAATGTTACGACCTACGAGTGGGCGGTCCAGCCCTACGACAAGTACCCCGGCACGCCCACCCGGCTCGAGCCCGGCAGGACGATCGGACTCGAGATCGCCGTGGTGGACCGGGATTCCCACCGACCCAAGGCCGCCTTCCTGACCTGGGGCCAGCCGCCCAGGGTCTTCAAGGGCTTCGAGCCCGAAACCCTGGGCGAGTTGACGATCCTGCCCGCACCCTGAACGGTCCGCAACGGACCTCGCATGAAATCGCAATTGGAGACTGCCTCCGCGGTGGGACCGCGCGGGCGATCGCCATGCGCGACGCTCCAATCCAGCGAGCCAGGGGCCGCGAAGGGTCGGTGCGCGCACGCGTTTCCCCGGGCTGTGAATCGATCGAGCTGAGTCCATCCACGTTCCCAGGAATCCTGGAGAAACAGATGCGGCCATGCCTTTCCAACCCGATGACCCGATGGATCGCGGGCCTGATCCTGGGCGCGGCTGTGCTCTGGCAGGTGGCCGCGCACGCCGGCCCGTCACGAGGCCGGGTGATCGTTCACGTCTCGATATCGCCGGCCGACCTGATCGTGGACCAGAACGTCTATCACGTCGACCGCCTGGAGCAGACGCCGGTCATCTGTGAGCTGCGTCCCGGCCGCCACACTGCGCGGTTGATCCAGGACGATCGGGCGATCTATCTGGAGGAATTCTCCGTTTCGGCCGGCGAGGAGGTGATCCTGTCGGCCTGGGATCGTTACGTCGACGGACGGAGTCCCGAGCGGGCGCCAGCGGCATGTACCGCGCGCAAATCCACGCATGAGCGTACAACGGAGCATGAGCGACCAGCGATCCATGGCTCCGGGCCGCTCGCCAGTCTCACGCCGACACCACCAGCGTCCGCATCGGCACCTGGTTCATCCCGGCCTTGGGATAGGGCCGCGGTTCGGGCTGCGCGAAGCCGTTGAGGTCCACCGCGCGAACGCGAAGCTCGTACGAGCCGGCCTCGAGGCCTGGGGCTCGCAGCGACCACGAAACCATGCTGAATGGCAGCGGCCAGCTCCGCGGCCGGCCGGTCTCCGGGTCGAACCCCCAGACCTCTCGGGCCGGGACGTTCGCGGGCAGGACCGCCGACCAATCGTCGGGCGGCTCCATGATCGTGCAGGGATGCCAGACGGCCGAGGTCCACGCTGGGTCGTCGTCCTTGAGTCCCTCGGCACCGGGCGACACGCGCCTCAGCCAGTACTCGACCCGTTTCAGGCCCGACCAGCCGGACATTGCCATTCCCTCAGCAACGATCGGCGCGCCGGCCTTGAACCGGATCTCGCCCCAACCGATATAGGCAGCCGTCTTGAGGTACGAGTCCGGGTCGTTGTTCTGGAGGGCGTAGGTGTCGTTGGCCCTGTAGTCGTTGGTCAGCACGATCCGCTGCAGCCACTTGATCGACTTGAAGCCGTGGGCCCAGGGCACGACCATCCGCACCGGCCCGCCGCGCTCCAGGGGAATCGGCTTGCCGTTGAGCCGGTACGCCAGGATCGCCGGCGGCTCCCAGGGAGGGTTCTCCATGGCGCGGGCGTAGGAAAGAGAGGACTGGAAGATCTGCGCCGGGTCGTTGTTGTGGAACCCCCAGTAATAGACCCGCCGGACGTTCCACACCCGTCCCACCCGGCGGATCACCTCGCGGAGTGGCACACCCTCCCACAGCCCCTGGCCGAGCGGAGCGGGGATGTTGTTGCACTGCATGGCCTTGAGAAACCTGACGCCGTGGGTCTCGCCGAGCTTCTGGAGCGAGGCGAGGTCGAGGGCCGTGCCGTCCTCCAGCCGGCAAGGATGCCCGACACGGGAGGATTCGTCCCCCACGACCTCCAGGCGCCAGGTGTCCGCGGTGAGCCGGGCCTTGACGAGCGCCTCACCTCGAAGCCGGTAGGGTTTCGGACGGCCGCGGCTCACGTCCACGAACGCGCCGGCATCGGTCAGGTAGGGTGACGGCTGCCGCGCGCTTGCGCCCGCCGGTCCGCCGGTTGTCGGGGCCAATCCGTGCGATTGCGGCTCACCCGCGGCGCCCTGCGAGACGGCGCTGGCCGTCGCCGTTGCCGTCGTTGCCGTCGCCGTTGCCGCCGCGACCACACCGAGGAATTGACGGCGGTCGATGGGTTCCTTCATGATCGTTCCTCGCCAGTGTGGAAGAGCAGCCTCGCGGCCGGGATCCAGGTTCATTGTCGACTCCACACCCACCGCGATCAACCGTTCATCGACGGGTGCCGGCCGTGCTCCGACTTGACGGTCTCGGCCGGCGAGCGGACACTGAACTTGCGGCCGGTCGTCGATCGCCCGGCCGGGGCCGGTCACGCATCACGCTGGAGATCCGCCATGCCGCCGCTTCGCGATCCTGGAACCGCCTGCGGTTCGGTCATTCTCCTCGCCCTGTTCGCCACGACGCCCGGCAACGCCCAGGAGATCAAACTGGCGGACTGCCCGCCCGCTGCGCGGAAGACGCTCGAGAACGAGGCCCAGAGCTCGCCGATCGCCACCGTGCGCAGGGAGCAGGAGGGCGATGAGTCCGTCTACTGGGCCGACCTGACGATCCAGGGGAAGATGTACGCGATCGGCGTCCTGGGCGACGGAACCCTGGTGGAGATGAATCTGGCCGTCGACGAGGCCGAGCTCACGCTCGATCGGTGCCCGGCACCCGTGCAGGCCACCTTCCACCGCGAGGCGATGGGCGAGAAGATCAGCGCGGTGGGCAAGGACATCAAGTATGGCACCACGGTCTTTGAGACCGTCGTCCACCACCGCGGGCACGCCTATGAGCTGGTCGTCGCCGAGGACGGGACGCTCGTCGAGAAGGTCCTGGTGATCGACGACGAGGAACTGCCGCTGGACCGCTGTCCCGCCGCGGTGCAGGCCGCACTTAAGCACCACGCTCGGGGCGGCGCGATCAGCGAGGTGACGCGGTCCACGGGGATCCTGCACCCGACCTTCGAGGCCGAGGTTCAGGTGAAGAACCGGATCTACCTGATCGAGGTCGCCGAGAATGGCCGGCTGATCTCGAAGTCGCTCGAGGCGGGCGAGGAATGACTGAGGTGGCAGAAACCGGGGTGGTGCCCCACCCAAGTTGAAAGGAATGCGTAACTGGCGATAAGGCACCGAGTTGCGAGAAAGAGGCCCGTCCGAGCGAACGCCAGTCGCTGCAATGGGCTTACGGCGTGCTTTCAATTTGCCTGGCGCACCACCCAACTCGCCGTCGGCTCGATTTATTTCCTTTTCGCGTCTTTCGCGGTTCTCTCTTCGACGAATCGACGTCGCGCGGATTGATGGCCCCGATGTCGTCTCCGGCGCGATCTTCGCGGTTCTCTCTTCGACGAATCGCCGTCGGGCGGGTGGTGTTGCTCCAGCCGCTCCAAAACAAAAAACGACCGCGGCCGGCGGATGTCAGGCACGAGGCCCTCGATCACGCCGGGCGGCGGCCGTTCGCGGCCGGGTCAGGTCGGAGGGCACGGGAACACAGGCTCGCCGAGGTGAATCGGCTCGACCGGATCCCGGTCCCCAACCGCCGGAGCCGGACCGCATGACTCCCATGGGTGGTCTCATCTTGGTGATTCGAGGGCCGTCCCTGGCCCTTGCCCACGAGCCGCCAGTCCGTCCCTGGACGCGACTGCTATGCCGGGGCTGTCTCGGTCGTCCCTGACCGGTTCGGCTTTCCAACCGACACCGATTGTATCGTCCTCTGCACGAGCGGAACTGAAGGGTTCTTTGCCCTTTCGTCCGTTGTCCGCTTTCCGTTGTCCGTCGTCTGCTCTTCGTTGTCCGTCGTCTGCTCTTCGT
>JAKAUH010000396.1 GCA_021818605.1 Planctomycetota bacterium | reverse complement strand
TTTACCTCAACGCCGCTGCGCTGACCTCGCGCTACCAGGACCAGATCGAGCAGGCCCGGCATGGCATCATCGCCGCGATGGAGCAGCAGCCAGGAAACAATGCGCTGGGCGTCCAGATCGCCAGGGACTTCTATGGCGCAGTGTTCGATTCGCTCAAGTACGCGGACGTCCTCACGCTCGACCTGAACCTTGCGGGCAGGGGCTTCCACCTGACCGGCTTCCTGAAGGTCAAGGCGGACAGCGAGGCGGCGAAGTCGATTCCGACCGTCGCGCCCGGTGGGGTCGAGAAGCTCGGCGAGGGTCCGAAGGATGCCGCGTTCTACATGTACATGAACCTGGGGGCCCGAAGCTACGACCGGCTTCAGGGAATGAGCCTGCGGATGCTGGGCAAGGGCAAGCCGTCGCCCGAGCTTCAGCAAGCGACGGCAGCATTGCACGCCCTGGGACGGATCGAGTCGGCGGCCTCCGCCTCGATCGACCGAGGAATGCACTCGCTCAGCATCATCAAAATTGATGAGCCTCAAAAGTTCATCGACGCCAGCATCGCCGTCCTCCGGGCGATGGGCGAGGGCGACATGAAGTTCTACAAGAGCGTCAAGATCGAGCCAGGGGCACAGACCCATGCCGGATTCACGTTCACTCACACGGCGCTGGAACTCGACTACGACAAGTTGGCGGAGATGAGCGGCAACAACCCTGCCTCGACCGATGCCATGAAGGCGATGTTCGGCCGGCAGCGGATCAGCAACACCTGGTACGGAACGGATGGCAAGACGCTCCTTCAGGTCGTTGCCCCGAGCTGGGACGTCGCCCGAGGTCTGATCGATGATTGTCGCAAAGCGGGCGGTCGCGTCGGCCAGATCGCTGGTTTTCGATCAGCGAGAGCCGCGATGCCCGACCAGGCCAGCTTCATGATGCTGCTGTGCGTCCAGGGCGTGGCCCGGATGTACGCCTCGCTCTTCTCCGCGATCACGAAGAACCCCGACATGAAGGTGCCCGCGGACATGCCGAAGGAGCCGGCCTACATCGGGATCTCGCTCACACCGCGCCCGGGCGAGGGATATGAGGTCCACCTCGTCGTGCCCGCGCAAGCGGATCCGGCCATCTCGAAGGGCCTCGTGCCGATCTTCCGGGGCCTGCGGAATCCGGGCGCCAATCCTGAGCGGTGATGAGGTCATTCGACCGGACCGGGCTTCGGAGGAACAGGATCATGAACCCAACTCATCCAGAGCCCGGTCCGATCTCGCCGCCGGGCCGTCGGACCTTCCTCAAGGGGCTCGCGGCGAGCTCCGTGTTGCCATCTCTCGCCGGGATGGACGGGCCCGCTCGCCCCTCGGCGCCGGAAGGCCACTCGGACCTGATCGTCCGCGAGAACGCCCGGCCCGGCGCGCTCGACTGGCAATTGACGAGAGTCCGGGCCGACGGGCCGGGGTTCCGCTCGCCCTGGATCGAGGGATACTGCTCGAAGCAAAGCGTCCGGGCTGGCGAGTCGATCGACGTCATGGTCTCGACCCGGCCAGCCCGGATGTTCCGCGTCGAGATCTTCCGGATGGGCTATTACGGCGGCCGCGGGGCCCGGCTCGTCCGCGAACTCGGGCCGCTGCAAGGCTCGGAGCAACCCGTTCCGTCACCCGGCCCAAAAAGCCTCCACGAGTGCCGGTGGAAATACTCGTTCCAGCTCGAAATCCCCGAAGACTGGCCGAGCGGGGTGTACCTCGGCCGCCTCACCACGATCCCGATAGACGAGTCGGAACCCTACTGGCAGAGCTACGTCGTCTTCATCGTCAAGGATGACCGGCCGGCGGACATCCTGTTCCAGTGCTCCGACAACACCTGGCAGGCGTACAACCGCTGGCCCAGCAATTATTCGCTCTACACCCATCCCCGCGACGTGCAGGGGCCGTGGGCGGACGTCAGCTTTGACCGCCCCTACGGGCGCGAGGCCCAGCATGAGGCCGTCGTCAACGACCCGCTCACCTTCGGCTCGGGCGAGTTCCTGCCGCTCGAGTTCCCGCTGGCCTACTGGCTCGAGCACAACGGCTACGACGTCACGTACTGCTCGAACAGCGACATGGTGAGCCCCGACCGAGGGCTGCGCTGCAAGGCATTCATCAGCGTCGGCCATGACGAATACTGGGACATCCGGCAGTTTCACAGCGTCGAACGCCTCCGCGACGCGGGAGTCTGTCTGCTCTTCCTCTCCGGCAACGCCGTGTGCTGGGTAAGCCCCTTCCGGCCGAGCAGCGACGGCCGGCCCGCGCGCATCATCTCCCGCGGCGGACCCTATGGCGCCGGTAATGATTATGCCGAGGACCGCCAGAAGGATCACGGCCCGTTCCCCGAGCGCGGGCCCGACGAGGGTCTGCTGATGGGAGCACGAAACGTCGAGCCGGTGAACGGCGGCGGCGACTGGATCGTCCGTCGCCCCGAGCACTGGATCTTCGAGGGGACCGTCGTGAAGGAGGGCGACCGGATCCCCGGCCTGGTCGGCTGGGAGTATCACGGCGACCCGGCGAAGATCCCCGGCCTCGAGGTCGTCGCCGGCGGTACGGCCTGGGTCGGCGGCCAGACCCCGCAGCAATGGGCCGCGACGTGTTATCCCACCAAGGGGGGCGGCTTCGTGTTCAACGCCTCGACGATCTTCTGGGCCCAGGGACTCTCGTCGCCGCCCGGCCACACCCTTCCCTGGTCGCACTGGTCGCGCCCGCATGGGCCGGATGAACGGGTCCAGCGCATCACGCACAACCTGCTCCGACGGGCGATCCAGCAGGCGAATTAATCGCTCGATCCGCGAGCTGTCACAAAACCCGAGCGCCGTCTGTCATCCCGGTTGCGATTCCTGCTCGGAGGTTTCCAATTGGGAGCACACGCACATGCAATCCATGGATCACGAGAACCACGGGGTCGACCTCATCGTCGTGGGCGCCGGCCTCGCGGGGTTGTTTACGGCCGCGATCGCAGCGCGATCGGGGAGAAAGGTCGTTGTCCTCGAGCGGTCCAAACAGGCGGGCGGCCGCGCAGCGACCCAGGTCGATCAGGGGATTCACTTCAACCTCGGGCCGCACGCCATCTACGGCCGGGGCGAGGCGTTTGGCCTGCTCGCGGAGCTGGATGTTCGCATCAGCGGATCGTTTCCGCCAGGGGCCGGCGCCATGCTGACGGACCGAGACCGCCGATATCGGCTGCCGCGGACCTTTCCATCGATGATCGCGTCTCGGTTCCTGACGTTCCGGGACAGGTTCCGGCTGCTGCGCCTGTTCGGCGGCCTGACACGCATTGAAGCGGACTCGCTCGACCGCGTCTCACTCGACGACTGGCTGAAACGAGTCGTGGGCGAGGGAAACGCCAACCGCCTTGTGCGGACTCTCTGCCGGGTCGCAACCTATGTCGACGATTCCGAGCGGCTCTCGGCGGGCGCGGCGATCCGCCAGCTTCAGTTGGCGATCGCAGGGAATGTCCTGTACCTCGACGGCGGCTGGCAATCGCTCGTAGATGGGCTTCGCGAGGGCCTCGCGAGCCGAGGTGTCGAACTGCGAACCGACTGCCGGGTCCGCTCGCTTCGCGATCAGGGACAGTTCGTATCAGTCGAGCTCGTGACGGGGGAAACGATGCAAGGACAGGTGGCGGTGCTGGCCGTCGATCCCCGGTCGGTCGTCGAGCTGCTCGAGCTGCCGCACGACTCTCCGCTCTCGGCATGGAATAGGAGGCGCATTCCCGTGAAAGCGGCGTGTTTGGACGTCGCGCTGAGCCGGCTCCCACGGCCCAGTTGCCTTGTCGCCTTCGGCCTCGAGCCCTCCCTCTATTACTCGGTTCATTCGGCCTCAGCACGGCTGGCTCCGCCGCCGATTGCGGTCCTCCATGTGATGAAGTATCTGAATTCGGACGCCCAGAACACTCCGGGCGAGGTCGAAGCGGAGCTGGAGCAGTACCTCGAGTCGCTTCAGCCCGGCTGGCGGGATCTGGTTGTGCAACGTCGCTTCCTGCCCGGCCTCACCGTCACCCACGGACTGCCCTGCGCCGTCGACGGAGGCGTGAGCGGCCGACCGGGCGTCGACGCAGCGGGTACCGGCAGGATTCTCCTGGCCGGTGATTGGGTCGGACCGGCCGGAATGCTGGCCGACGCCTGTGCGGCCAGCGCGCGAGAGTCTGCCCGACGAGTCACAGCCGTGCTGTCCGAGCCGAGGATCCCGTCGCTCAGGAGCGTTGCGCATGCGACCGCGAGATGACACGTTCGAGGCCCATCGCGCAGAACTGGAGCGCCTGGCGTATCGGATGCTCGGCTCGCTGGCGGATGCCGACGACGTGCTGCAGGACGCCTACCTGCGCTGGTCGGGCGCGCACCGATCCTCGGTGAGATCCCCGCGCGACTACCTCGCCGCCGTGGTGACCCGTCTGTGCATCGACCGTCGCCAGGCGATCGAGGAGCGCAAGAAAACCTACATCGGCCAGTGGCTCCCGGAGCCTCTGGTCGATCCGGGACGGGATGAGCCGGCCCGCCGTCTGGAGACCGCGGAGTCGGTTTCAATGGCCCTGATGGTCGTCCTTGAAAGTCTATCACCGTTCGAGCGGGCGGCCTACCTGCTCCGACGGATCTTCGACTTCGGATACGACGAGGTCGCCGACGTGCTGGGAAAGACCGAGGTGGCCTGCCGACAGCTTGTGAGCCGGGCCGAGGCACGGATTCAGGAGCGCCGACCGCGGTTCCAGTCGCGCGGCGAGGATGCCGAACGGCTCACGACGACCTTCCTCGAGGCCTGCACCACAGGCGACATGAACGGCCTGCTCGCCGTCCTGGCGACTGATGCCGCGCTCTACGCCGACGGCGGCGGCAAGGCTCTCGCGGCGCTGGCGCCTATCCACGGAGCCGATCGGGTCGCGCGGTTCTTCCTCGGCATCGCGAGGAAGGCCCCCGAGAATGTCGAGATCCGCGCGGTTCGGGTCAACGGCCAGCCGGGATTCCTGGCCCGACACGAGGGGCAAGTCGTTCAGGTGCTGGCGTTTGACATCGTTGATGGTCGGATCGGGACCATCTTCGCCATCCGGAATCCCGAGAAGCTGGAACGTGTCGCCTGGACCACATCATCGCTGTCCGATCCCAGTTCCCGGCGGTCGCCTTCGCCGACCCCGCCCTGAACGCCCGCCCATGGGAGGGCGCAGTCGATCAGACGGATTGTTGC
>JAKAUH010000802.1 GCA_021818605.1 Planctomycetota bacterium | reverse complement strand
CCGCCCAGGTTGTTGACCAGCAGGACGACCCGATCGCCGGAAATCTCGGCGAGGATCGGGCCCATCAGGCGGTCGACCAGCGCGTCGGCCGGCTCGATCGGGATGCGGCGCACGCCAGGTTCGCCGTGGATTCCCAGGCCCAGCTCGACCTCGGCCTCGCCCAGCGAGAAGCCCGGCCGGCCCGCGGCGGGGACCGTGCAGGGCAAAAGCGCGACCCCCATCGTCCGGACGGCGGCGGCCGCGTCCCTGGCCTCGACGACAACCTCGGCCAGTGTTGCGCCAGCCTCGGCCGCGGCGCCCGCGATCCTGTGCACCAGGATCGTGCCGGCCAGGCCGCGACGCCCCGCGTGCTCGTGCTCGCTGCCACCAGCGAGCGCGACGTCATCGGCCACGACCACGATCTCGACCGGGATACCCTCGGCCCGCGCGCGCTCGGCGGCCAGGCCGAAGTTGAGCCGGTCGCCGGTGTAGTTCTTGACGATCAGGAGTGCCCCGCGCTTGCCTGCGACGGCCCGGATCGCGGCGTAGACCGCATCGGGGCCTGGCGAGGTGAAGACATCGCCGGCCACCGCCGCGCTGAGCATCCCCCGGCCGACGTAGCCCGCATGCGCCGGCTCGTGCCCGCTGCCGCCGCCGGCGATCAGACTCACCTGGCGGTCGCGTGCGTCGTCCGCGTCGGACCGGATCAGGACGGATTCGCCCGCCAGCCGACGCAGGCCAGGATGGATCGCGGCCAGGCCCTCGATCATCTCCTCGACGACGCGGGTCGGGTCGTTGATGAGCTTCTTCATTGGGGGATGCTCCGGGTCATCTCGGGCCGTGCAACGGGGGTCGCCGGCTGCCGTCGGGAAGGGCGAACCGGCGGCGGAGCCGCCCGAAGTCGGTCAGCCTTTCCAGGCTGACCGACTTGGGAAACCGGGACCAATCTCACCGGGCCTCGCTGTACCGGTTCTCGAGCTCGGCCAGCTCCAGCCGCTTCTCGGCCAGCTCGGCCGCCTTCTGGACGAACTCCTTCTTCAGGCGCTCGATGGCCGGCCGGGCCAGCCGGGCCATTGCGTCGCTCTCGTCGAACGCCATGTTGTACAGTTCGTCCGGCACTGGCACGTGCACGGGTTCCGGGGGCCCCTCCAGGCCAATGACGGCGCTCGGGCCAATGACGGTGGCAACGGGAGCTTTTGCCTTCTTCGAGGTCTCCGTCGTCGACCGCTCGGCCACCGTCTTCGCATACTCCTTGATCGGACCCTTCATGGACGCCATGAGGTCGGCGTTCTTCACGTCCTTCATGATCTCTCTGAGCATGTTGGCGTCGACGCCATGCTCGAGTTCCAGAAACTCCACCTCCGCGCGCAGCCGCGCCACCTGGGCGCGCAGCTTCGCTTTTTCTCCGACCCGATCCTTCGACTGCTGGCCGGCCTGCTGCGCCAGCGCCATCCCCACGATGCCCAGGCCCAGGACGACTGCCGCCGCGATGATCCGCATCCGCATGGCTCTCTCCTCGGGGTGTTGAAGTCGAAGCCGGACTTGAACTCGAACCCGCCCGCACCCACGGGCACGCTCGCACCCTACCAACCCGATCGCCCGATGGGAATGCCCCGGATACCTGGGGCCCCGGACACAACCCGCCCTCGATCGGCCGTTCAACCGGCTCCGGACGAATCGATCCTGCCGAAGAAATCGACCCGGAGGCCGGGCCTCCGCCCCGCCTGGCGCCGGGCGTCGGATATAATCTTTGCGGATGGCGTCCACTTTACGCCTGCGGCAGTCCGCTCGCCGCGACACGACAACGCTTCCGGAGAACCCTCGCATGAGGTGGTGGCTGATCGGATTCCTCGGCCTGGCGATCGTGGGGGCCGTGGCGGCGTGGGGCGCGCCGAAGCTGGCTGGCCGCCTGGCGCCGATCCAGGTCGGGTTGCTCCACTCGCGCACAGGGCCGATGAAGATCAGCGAGGAACCGATGGTCGAGGCCGAGTTGCTGGCCATCGAGGAGATCAACGCCGGGGGCGGGCTCCTCGGCGGCCGGCTGATCGAGCCGGTGATCGCCGACGGCCGCTCCGACTGGCCGACGTTCCAGCGCGAGGCCGAGCGCCTGATCACGTCGGACAGGGTCCGCGTGATCTTCGGCTGCTGGACCTCGGCCAGCCGCAAGAGCGTCCGGCCGGTCGTCGAGGAGCATCATCACCTGCTCTTCTACCCCATGGCCTACGAGGGGCTGGAGGAGTCGCCCAACATCATCTACACCGGCGCCGCGCCGAACCAGCAGGTGATCCCGGCGGTGAAGTGGTCATATGATCACATCAAGGCGCGGCGATATTTCCTGGCCGGGTCGGATTATGTCTGGCCGCATGCGGTCAACGCGATCGCGCGCGATTACATCGGCTCGCTGGGCGCGACGGTCGCGGGTGAGGAATACGTGCTGTACGGCAGCACCGACGTGGACGACCTGGTCGCGGCGATCAAGCGGGTACGGCCGGATGTGGTGATCAGCACCGTGGTGGGCGACACGAACCTGCCATTTTACCGCAAGCTGGCCGAGGCCGGGCTGGGCCCGCGCGAGGTGCCGGTGATCTCGTTCAGCATCGCCGAGGCCGAGCTGCGGCACATGCCGGCGCGCGACCTCGTCGGAGATTACGCGGCGTGGAACTATTTCCAGAGCATCGACAGCGAGGCGAACCGCGAGTTCGTGCGGAAGTTCAAGGCGCGCTGGGGGAGCGACCGGGTGACCAGCGACGTGATGGTCGCCGCGTATAACAGCGTCTGGCTGTGGGCGCAGGCAGTCGCCGAGGCCGACACCACCGAGATCGCCGCGGTGCACAAGGCCGTCGTCCGGCAGAGCCTCAGCGCGCCGGAAGGGATCATCTCGGTCGACGCGACGACCGAGCACACCTGGCGGCCGGTGTACATCGGCCGGATCCGCGGCGACGGCCAGTTCGACATCGTCTGGACCTCGGACAAGGCAGTTCGCCCGGTCCCGTACCCGACAACTCGGCCGCGGTCGGAGTGGGAGTCGTTCCTCGAGGAGCTGTACCACGCCTGGGGCGGCTGGGGGAACACGGGCGCGACCGTAACCCGCGTGCGATCGGGCTCCGGCCCGGCGGCCAGCCCTTCGCCACCGTCGCCCGGCACTCGCCCCGTACCCGCGACGAAGCCCGGATCGGCACCCGCGCGGAAGAAGGCCCCGGGACCGGCGACGACCAGGCCGACGACAACCACCACACCCGGCAAGGCCGCGGCCTGGAGGCAGAACACGACCGTCCGCGCCAGAACCGGCGACGGCGTCGCCGTCCGCCGGACCTATTCCTCGCCGCGATGACACGAGACGGACCAAGGCAAGCCGGGCCAAGCCAAGCCAAGCCGGGCCGGGCCGGCTCCACCGGTGCGTTGGACTGGACTGAGGTACGACCCGTCATGAGCCTGACGCGAATCCTGAACGCCCTGCTGCCCAGAAGCGGCATCAGCACTCACCTGCTGATCTTCTTTCTCTGCATCTCGCTGATCCCCTGCGGCGTGTTGACCCTGCTGACTCAGCTCGTCTCGGCCCGGTCGCTGGAGCGCTCGGTCCGGCGCAACCTGATGGCGGTCTCCGACGCCAAGACCACCCAGCTCGAGATCTACATCCGCGAACGGCGCGGCGACATGAACATCCTGGGCCGATCCCCGTCGGTGATGGAGGCGACCCGGCAGCTCACCGAGGCGCGGCAGGGCGCGGCATCCACCTCGCCGGCCCAGACCAGCGCGACCCAGCGCGCCGGCGGCGTGATCTCGCGATTCATCGAGACCTACGGCTACCGGGACGCACTTCTCTTCGACCCCGACGGCAACGTGCTGCTGCGAATCTCGAATGACA
This sequence comes from Planctomycetota bacterium, assembly GCA_021818605.1. Lineage (GTDB taxonomy): Bacteria > Planctomycetota > Planctomycetia > Isosphaerales > Isosphaeraceae > JAKAUH01. The sequence goes on along the minus strand of JAKAUH010000802.1, from coordinate 1,336 downwards.
TCGACCCGGGTGACAATCTCCTGAAGGGCCCGTTGCGCGACAGCGAGCTGGCCGAGGTTTTTGACCGCGTGCGGACGCTCCTCCAGGTCGACGTGTCGGACTACCAGGTCTATCCGGGCCGCAAGGAGCCCTCGGCCTTCATCGCCGGACCGGTGTACAACCCCGAGGGACGGATCGCCGGATACCTGGCGCTCGAACTGGGCAACCGCGAGGTCTTTCAGACCTTCGTCGATTACAACGGCCTGGGCGAAACCGGCGAGACCGTGATCGCCAGCCGCGACGGTGCCGAGCTGTGGTTCCTCTCGCCGTCACGACGCGAGGGGGACTCGCGGACCGACACCCGAATCCCGATCGGCAGCAAACGAGCGAGCGCGATGGAGCGCGCCATCAACGGCCAGCGCGGTTACGGCCGGGTCATCGACTACGACAGCACCCCCGTGATGGCCGTCTGGTCCTATCTGCCGTCGTACCGCTGGGGCATGGTCGTCAAGCAGGACATCGACGAGGCGTTCGCCCTGACCCGCCGCCAGGCCAGCATCGTCACGGCGCTCCTGGCGGCGACGGTGCTGATCGTCACCATCGTCGCGTTGCTCGTCGCGCGCACCGTCACCCGCCCGATTCGCGAGGCCGCCGTCGTGGCCGACCGGATCGCCGCGGGCGACCTGACCATCACGACCGACGCGAAGGCACCCGGCGAGGTCGGCCTGCTCCTCAGGGCGTTCCGCAAGATGATCGACGACCTCCGCTCGCTGATCGCGCGGATCCAGCGCTCGAGCATCACGCTGCTCTCGACCGCGACCGAGATCTCCGCCGCCTCGCGGCAGCAGGAACAATCGGTGTACGACTACAGCGCCTCGACCAACGAGGCCGCGGCCGCGGTCAACGAGATCTCGGCCACGAGCCAGGAGCTGCTCAAGACCATGAACGAGGTCAACCAGGTCGCCAACCAGGCGTCGCGGATGGCCTCGAGCGGGCAAAAGGCGCTCTCGGGCATGGACCAGACCATGCGGCAGCTCGCCGAGTCGACCGACTCGATCGGCTCGAAACTGTCGGTCATCAGCGAGCGCGCGGCGAACATCAACCTGGTCGTCACCACGATCACCAAGGTCGCCGACCAGACCAATCTGTTGTCAATCAACGCGGCGATCGAGGCCGAGAAGGCCGGCGAGTACGGCCTGGGCTTCCTGGTCGTTGCCCGCGAGATCCGCCGCCTGGCCGATCAGACCGCGGTCGCCACGCTCGACATCGAGCGCATGGTCAAGGAGATGCAGTACAGCGTCTCGGCCGGCGTGATGGAGATGGACAAGTTCAGCGAGCAGGTGCGCCAGGTCGTCGG
>JAKAUH010000438.1 GCA_021818605.1 Planctomycetota bacterium | reverse complement strand
CGGACGGCGAGCCGGATTCTTCAGCCACGGTTTCTGCCGGCGGGCCGGCCCACGCGAGGGATGAGATACCAGGCAACAGGACCAGGGTTGCCGCCAGCGTGAGGACAGGGGACGGACGAGGGCTGAACGACGTCGCTTGCCGCATGGGATCCCTTTCGCGAGGCGAATCCGCCCGGCGCGAGCCGATCTGACTACTTCGTGCTCCGGCCGAAGACCACTCCTACGATTCCCCCATCACGGCCGATATGGCCGCCCAGGCATACCGTCGCTCCTCCGCGGCGGTCGTTTTATTGAAGCACCCAGAAGCAATACACCGCGGCGGCGGCCAGGAAAACGAACCCGAAAACGTAGGTGCCCATCTCGTTGATAGAGAAGTTCAGCCGTTCCTTGTGCGGGCGAAGTGCCTTCTCATCGCCGTCTTTGGTTCGCTGGTACTCCACCTTGTGGAGATCCATGTTCTCGATATTGAAGGTCGCCTGCGGATTCTTTCTCGTTGCCATTGACCGATCACCTCAAAGTCCGACGAACTGGGTTTCCAGGGAATCCTCGGACGAGGCGATGCCGACCACCTTCCCCTGCCGGATGGCCTCCTTTGTGGCTTTGTAGAGTGCCAGCGCCTTCTGGATAATCTCCTTCAGATCCTCTCCAGTCTCCTCGACGAGTTGGTTGATTGCCTCGGAATCCTCGCGCGGCAAGTCAATGATGATCCGGGTCTCAAACCTCGGCGAGTAAGGGCCTGGTGAACGCTGGCCCAGTCCCACGGGACGCACGACGGAGCTCGAAAGACCCGGCAGATTCGTATGGTCGGCCGTCGTTTCGTTGGCCATCGGAGCTAGCTCCACTTTTGCCGTTTCCTTTTCCTGGTCCCGATCATCGACTCCAACCGTTGCGTTCATTGTCGCACCTGTTCCTGGCGTAGGCTACCCGATCCGCCCCGCCAGCGCCTGGAACAGCGGCTCGAGGTCCACGTTCCCGCCGCTGAGGATCACGCCCACGCGCAGGCCCTTTACGTCGAGCTGCCCGTTCCAGAGCGTGGCCACCGGGACGGCGCTCGACGGCTCGAGGACGATCTTGACCCGCTCCCAGATGAACCGCATCGCGTCGAGGACCTCGGGCTCGGTGGCCGTGACGATCCGATCGACCTGGCGCGAGATCACGGCGAACGTGTACGGTCCCAGCGACGTCCGCAGGCCGTCGGCGATCGTCTGGGGGTCGTTCGACGGCTGGATCGAGCCGGTCTCGAGCGAGCGGCGGGCGTCGTCGGCCCGCGCCGGCTCGGCGCCGACGACTCGCGTCTCAGGCGAACGGCCCGCGACCGCCAGCGCCGTTCCGGATAACAGGCCGCCGCCGCCGGTGGGGCAGACGATCATGTCCAGCGGCCCAGCCTGATCGAGCAGCTCGAGTGCGGCCGTGCCCTGGCCGGCGATGACGTTCCAGTCGTTGAACGGATGAACGAGCGAGAGTCCGTGCCGCTCGATCTCATCGGCGACGGTCGCCTCACGCGAGGCGAGCGTCGGCTCGCACGGGACCACCCGGGCGCCGTAGCCCTCGGTCGCCTGCCGCTTCACGGCGGGCGCGGTCCGGGGCATCACGACCGTCACCGGCACGCCCAGCAGCCGGCCGGCGAGCGCCAGCGCCTGCGCGTGGTTGCCCGACGAGTGCGTGACGACCCCGGCGCGCCGGCTCTTCTCGTCAAGCTGGAGCAGCGCGTTGACGGCGCCGCGGAACTTGAACGCGCCGACCTTCTGGAAGTTCTCGCACTTGAGAAACACCGTACCGCCGCAACGCTCGTCGAGCGTCCGCGAGGTCATGACGGGCGTGCGGTGAACGTAAGGCGCGATCCGCTCGGCGGCGGCCACGATTTCGGCGTAACCGATCGGGATCTCGGCGGCGGTGGCGGCGACACTCATGAAACGGGGCTCCGGGGTGGGCCTGGATGGAATCAGATTCTGTCCCGGAAGGGCCCGAATGGGGAGGGCGAGCCTCCCGGCGAGCCGGCACGAGGGGACACCAACGCAGTATCCCGGCTCGGCAGGAGCCTCGCCGTCCCATCTTTCGGGAAAACCTTCAATAAGTGTGATCCGCCGCGGTTTCCTCGGTCGTCGCCGCGACCGGGGGCGCCGCGGCCTGGGGAGCGCGCCGGCTGTCGGACTCGGCCTTGATCCGCGCGATCGCCTCGTCGAGCGGCATCGCGCCCTGGTCGCCGGCCTGGCGGTCGCGGTACGAAACCGACTGATTCTCGGCCTCCCTGGCACCGACGACCAGCATCACAGGGATCTTCTCAAGCTGCGCGTCGCGGATCTTGGCACCGATCTTCTCGGGCCGGACGTCGAGAGCGGCACGCAGGCCCGCGGCGAGCAGGCGGGAGTGAACCGTGTGGGCGTACTCGGCGACCTTGTCGGAGATCGGCAGCACGCGCACCTGTTCGGGCGCCAGCCAGAGCGGGAATGCGCCGGCGAAATGCTCGATCAGGATGCCCATGAACCGCTCCATGCTGCCCAGCGGTGCGCGGTGGATCATCACCGGCCGGTGCGGCTGGTTATCCGGCCCGATGTACTGCAGGCCGAACCGCTCGGGCAGCACGTAGTCGAGCTGCACGGTGCCGAGCTGCCACTGGCGGCCGATGCAGTCGCGCACGATGAAATCGGCCTTCGGGCCGTAGAACGCGGCCTCGCCGGGCGCCTCGTCATAGGGGAGATTCATCTCGTCAAGGACCGAGCGGATATCGCCCTCGGCGCGGCGCCAGATATCACCGGCGGCGCCCTGGTACTTGGGGTCGTCCGGGTCGCTCCGGGAGAGCCGCACGCGGTAATCCGACAGCCCCAGGCACGAGTCGAGGAAGAACTGGGTCATCTCCATGGTCGTGCGGAACTCGCCGCGCACCTGGTCGTGGGTGCAGAACAGGTGCGCGTCGTCCTGCGTGAAGCCGCGGACGCGGGTCAGCCCCGACAGCTCGCCCGATTGCTCGTAACGGTAGACCGTGCCGAACTCCGCCAGGCGCAGGGGCAGCTCGCGGTAGCTCCTCGGCTGGGCGGCGTAGATCTGGATATGATGCGGGCAATTCATCGGCCTGAGCAGGTATTCCTCGAAGTCGCAGGTCTGCTCGAGGTAACCGATCCGCTCGGCCTGGCCCATCTCGAAATACGAGCGGGTCGCGCCGGTGACGGGATGACCGTCGGCGGCCGTCCGGTGATCGGGCAGCCGCTCGGCGATACCCGCGCGGGCCAGCAACATGCGCTGGGCCTCGTCGTCGAGCGTTCCGGCGAGCAGGCCGTCGAGCAACTCCTTGGCCGACGAATCGGCGGGCATCTTCAGCGTGGGGAACTGCGAGTCGCGGTAATACGGATAGTGCCCGCTGGTCTGGTAGAGCTCGATCTTGCCGATGTGCGGCGTGTACACCGGCTGATAGCCGCGGCGCACCAGCTCGTCCTTGATGAACGACTCGAGAATGCCGCGAACCGTGGCGCCCCTGGGCATCCAGAGAATGAGCCCGGGGCCGACCAACGGGCTGATGGTGAACAGGTTCAGCTCGCGGCCGAGCCGGCGGTGATCGCGCTTGCGGGCCTCCTCAACCTGGGCGACGTAGGCGTCCAGATCCTTTTTGTCGAAGAACGCCGTGCCGTAGACGCGCTGAAGGACCTCGCGGTCGGTGCGGCCCTTCCAGTAGGCGCCGGCGATCGAGAGGAGCTTGAACGCGCCGACCTTGCCGGCGTGGGGGATGTGCGGGCCGCGGCAGAGGTCGACGAACTCGCCCTGGCGGTAGAAGCTCAGCACGCCGTACCTGTGCAGCTCGTCGTCGATGTGCTCGACCTTGAAAGCCTGGCCGAGATCAGCGACGAACTTCCGGGCATCGTCGACGGGCAGGGTGAACCGCTCGAACGGCTCGGCGTCCTTCGTGATGCGGGCCATCTCGGCCTCGATCGCGGGGAAGTCGTCCTCGGAAAGACTCCGGCCCGGAACGACGACGTCGTAGTAGAATCCATTGGCGGTGGTCGGACCGAACGCCAGTCGAACGCCCGGGAACAGTCGCATGATCGCGCGGGCCATGACGTGCGCGGTCGAGTGTCGCAGAACGTCGAGGGCCTCGCGGTCCTTCGAGGTGAGGATCCGGAGCGTGATCGGCTGGTCGTGGCCGTTTTCGAGCGGGCGGTCGAGGTCGACGACCTGTCCCTCGGCCGTCGCGGCGACGGCAGCCTCGGCGAGGCGCTTGCCGATGCCCTCGGCGATCTCGCGCGGGCAGACGCCGTCGTGATATTCCTTGACCGACCCATCCGGCAGCTTCACCCGCACCATCGCCGACATCTCCTCAGCTCATTCTTTCCTGACAGCCGACCCGGGCTTTCACACATCCACGGGCTCGATCAAGATTCTTCCCGCGGGTCGACCGGACAGGACGGGTCCACCGCGGACCGGACCGACGACCCATCGCCGACAAGGTGGGCACCAGCGGCAGACAGCCGCCGGTTGAGAACCCTGTCACGCAAGGGGAACCGGATCGCCGCCAGAGCCCGCTCCTCCAACGGACAGTCCACCGCGTTTTCGGGTTCCGGCGCATCGCCGCTCCCGCTCCTCGGATCGGCCTGGCCGCCAGCATAGTCGGAGCGTGTTCCGGAATCGCCGCGGATCCCTCCGACCATGATACCGCTGGCGCCGCGGACGGACCACCAAACAGGGACAGGCTCGACGGCTGAGCCGTTCGCGTTCGCACCAGGACATGCATCCGAGCGTTTTTCACCGCGAGCATGACCCTTCTTGTCAGGTGCGTAAAAGATTGTATATTGTGGGCTATGCAGGACGATGCCATTCGGTAGAATCGGCGGATTCTGGATCTGGCGGAGCCCAGGAGAAGGGCTACGACGCCCCGACTGCCGGGGGTCGAAGCCCCTGCCATGGCGAATGCGGATCGACGAAGGGCATGCCGGGCCTGGATGGTGAGGCGGATAGGGCTGCCTTCGAGCCGTTTTTACCAGGAAGGGATGAAGGGCCACACCATGGGGCTCCGGACGATCCGAATTCCGGGAGGGATACCTGGAAGAAGGACGCGCGCCCGCTCTTCAGCGATGGTGCCCGAGGGGCTGGAAATCCGTGGTCTGATGAGCGTGGCGGTCTCCATGCCGGCCGGTGGAAACGATCTGGCTGCTCGGTCTCGGGTTGCGGCCGAGGTTAGTTCGTGTCTAGTTTTCCTTGTGAG
>JAKAUH010000914.1 GCA_021818605.1 Planctomycetota bacterium | reverse complement strand
GGCTGGCCAAGCACATGAAGAGCCGCCCGATCAGCCCGTTTCGCCGGTATCAAGCTACGAAGCGGAGGAAAGCTGGGTAGTTACCAAAAAAACGAACCGTGTCTTACACCCCTTCTGTCCTGGTATTTACGCCGCCGAGGACCGCTCCGTTCGACTCGCCAGGGGCAGCTCCGGGACTTTCCTGGCTCCCTAACCTCTCGCCGCGGTCTCGGGGCGCACCAGGAGCCGGTCGATCCGGTTGCCATCCATGTCGACGACCGTGACATGCAGGCCCCAGGCCTCGAAGGATTCGCCGACGGTGGGAATGTGGCCGAGGTGGGCGACGACCAGCCCGGCGAGGGTGTGGTAGTCGCCGCTGGGCAGGTCGGGACGGTCGAGCAGGTCGCCGAATTCGTCAACGGGCAGTCGGCCGTTGAGCAGCCAGGAGCCGTCGGGTCGCCGGCTGGCGCGCGGGGCCTCGTCACCCGAGCGGTCGGGGATGTCGCCGACGATCGCTTCGATGATATCGGTGAGCGTCAACAGCCCCTCGACAGTGCCATATTCGTCGAGCACGACGGCGCTATGCGTGCCGGAGGCGCGAAGCATCTCGAGGATCTTCAGCCCGAGGGTCCCTTCGTAGAGGAAAACGGGCATCGTCAGCCGCCCCTTGAGGCGGAAGGGCTCGACATCGCTCCCGTGGCCCAGCAGGTCCCGGACGTGGACGATCCCCAGCAGGTTGTCGAGTCCCTGGTCGCAGACCGGGAACCGGGAGTGGAGGCTGTCGATGACCTTGCGGCGGATCTCCTCGGGCGAGTCGGCCAGGTCGATCCAGACGATCTTGTTGCGGGGAGTCATCAGGGTGCGGGCGCGCCGGTCGCCGAACCGGAGGACCCGCTTGACCATCTCGTGCTCGGCTTCCTCGAAGACCCCGGCGCGGGTGCCGACGCGCATCAGGTCGCGGATCGATTCCTCGCTGACGGCGGCCTCGGCCGTCGGCCGACCGCCCACGAGCCGGTCCATCGCGACGCCCGAGGCGGCGGCCAGCGGCCGGGTCGCGGCCGCCAGCAGTCCGACCGGCCGGGCGAGCAGTCGGGCGATGGTCTCGGGCCGACGCGACGCCATCCGGATCGGGACCGCCCCGGCGATCGTGAGCGTCGCGATGGCGACGAGGGCCGACACGCCGGCAAGCGCGACCGCCTGCTGGACCGGTGACGGCCATCCGCTGAGCGCCACCAGGCGCACCAGCGCGGGCATCAGCGCCCAGCCGGCGTACACCCCGGCCAGCGTTCCCAGGAACGTTCCCGTTGCCCGAAGGCCCGACTTGAACCGACGAGAATCCTCGCCCAGCCGGATCGCCGCCTCGGCCCCGCGATCGCCCCGCGACGCCCAGTCCTTCAGCCGCGACCTTCGCGCGCCGGTCAGGGCCGCCTCCGCCAGGACCAGCAGGCCCTGAGCCACGATCAGCCCCGCGACGACCAGGATTCCCTCAGCAATCGGTTGCATCGGATCGACCTCGCGCGGTCTGGTTTCGCGCCGACCGGATTCATCGGCCGGCCGCCGGCGCCCTCGGATGCGAACCGCACTATCTTAGCCCCATCGCCCGTCGGAAAGCCTCCGGATTCCCGTCATCCCCGCTGGCCAGTGCCCTCCTGAGGCCATCGGAACCGCGCAGCCGGCCCGTCCCCTCGGCTCGGCCCTCCGACCCCCGAACCGCCGCGAGCAGCCACGAACCGGCCCGGCGGCTGGAAATGCTCGGAAAAGCGCGTGGCTTTCATCGGATGTACCAAAGCACCTGGGGCGAAAAAGCCGCCTTCTTTTCCGGATAGGCACATGCGGGATTTGCAAATCCGACATGTTCTGTGCGTGGAGAGCCAAAGGAAGTTGGATTCGCGGGGCCACGGAGGTGGGTGAAGATGGTGCATACGCACAGGTCGGGCGTTTGTGGCGATGACGGAACGCGAGGCGCAACGGGACTCGGCCGGGCACGGGGCGGCCGGAGAGCGCGGGCGGCGGAATCGATCGCTTCGGGCTCAGTCGATGGCAGGGACGTCGAGGCGGTAGCGCGACCCGGGGCGATCGCGTCTCTTCAGATCATTGCTGGCGTCCCAGATCCGACGCGCCAGCGCGACATGATAGCCGTCGCGGACGGAATCCCGCGCGGCCATCAGCATCGAGGCCAGTGTCGAAGACGAAACCTCGCCATCATTGAGCAGCTCGTCGATGAGCGAGTCGATTTGGTGAAGAACGGTCGAAGAGCCCATACGTCGCAACTTCCTGGTGGTTCCAGCCCGCGGCACCGCGCTGGCATCAATCCGTCATCGCCGCTCCCAATCCCGTGGGGGCGCCATGCTCGTTATGTTCTTCCAGTCCCCCCGGCAGTGTCAAGGAACGTTTAACGTCGGGTGAAATCTCACGAAGTTTTGTTGGGTTTCTGCAACATCAGGCGCCACTGACGGCCGATCCGGGTCGCCTTCGACCCGGATCGGCGTGGGATCAAGTGCCGGAAGTGCCGTGCGAGTTCCGGGGTTTCAACGGGGCGGCTGCCCGTTTCATCCGTCGCAGCATCAGGGCTACAATCCTGGGGCCGAACCGGACCTGTACCGGGGCCGAGGCATTGGTCCGGTCGAAACATTTGGAGTCTGTCTGCGGAAAGCTCCGAGATCGTCCTGCAGGCTGGGCATGGGATTGCCCACCAATTTGAGCCCTCGACCGGTGGGCAATGCCCACCCGACATCGTCCGACTGCCGTTCGGGGACAGACTCTTGGCCCAACCGGGGTGAACAGACCATCAATTCATGGTAGAATCTCCAACGTCCGCCCGGGCGATCTCGGGCGGGACGATGAACGTTCCTGGCCCGCGATCGACGTGGCTCCCGGCGCGGATGGCATCTCATGCTCGCGAAGCTCGCCTCATATACACTTATCGGCATTGACGCGACCCCCGTCGAGGTCGAGGTGGACGTCTCGTTCTCGACTGCACCCAAGACCATCCTGGTCGGACTGGCCGAGACGGCCGTCAAGGAGAGCACGCACCGTGTCGAGCGGGCGATCGTCAACTCGGGATACCGTCGCCCGATCGACCGGGTCGTCATCAACCTCGCCCCGGCGGATCTCAAGAAGGACGCCGGCGGGTTCGACCTGCCGATCGCGATCGGGCTGTTGCTGGGCAGCGGCCAGGTGGCGATCGACCGGTCCGGGTCGTTCGCCATGGTCGGCGAACTGGCGCTGACCGGCGAGACCCGCCCGATCCGCGGCGTGCTGGCCATGGCCTTGCAGGCCGTCGAGGAGAAGCGCGACGGCCTGCTCGTCCCCGCCGCCAATGCGCCCGAGGCGGCCGTCGTCGAGGGCCTCAACGTCATCCCGATCGCCAGTCTGGCCCAGGCCGTCGGTTATCTCTCGGGCCAGCTCGACATCGACCCCCAGGCCGTCGACATCGACGAGGTTTTCCGCCAGCTCTCGCACACCGAGGAGGACTTCGTCGACGTCAAGGGGCAGGACTACGCCAAGCGGGCGCTGTTGATCGCCGCGGCGGGTTCGCATAACGTTCTGATGATCGGACCTCCCGGCACGGGCAAGACGCTGCTGGCCAAGCGGCTACCGACGATCCTGCCGCCCCTGACGCCAGCCGAGAGCCTGGAGACGACGCGGATCTACAGCGCGATGGGCCTGCTGAAGCCCGGTCAGCCGTTGATGGCGATCCGTCCGTTTCGTTCGCCGCACCACTCGGTCTCGGATGCGGGCCTGGTCGGCGGCGGCACGACGCCGCAGCCGGGCGAGATCAGTTTGGCTCACAAGGGAGTCCTGTTTCTCGATGAGATGCCTGAGTTCAATCGGAAGACGCTGGAGGTGCTGCGGCAGCCGCTGGAAGAGGGCTCGGTGACGATCAGCCGGGCGCTGCGGAGCACGACGTTCCCGGCGGAGTTCATCCTGGTGGCGGCGATGAACCCGTGCCCGTGTGGGTATCGTTCGGATCCACGACGGGCGTGCAGTTGCACGCCGCCGCAGGTGGAGAAGTACCTGGGGAAGATCTCGGGTCCGCTGCTGGACCGGATCGATCTGCACGTCGAGGTGCCGGCGGTGCCGTTCACGCAGCTCGCCGAGATGCCGCCGGGCCCGACGTCGGCCGAGCTGCGCGAGCAGGTGCTGGAGGCGAGGGCGCGGCAATCGAGGCGGTTCGGGCCCAAGGGGGTTCAGGTCAACGGCCGGATGACGCCGCGGCAGGTGCGGAAGTTCTGCGCGCTCAAACCCGAGGCAGCGGCCATCCTGAAGGCAGCGATGGAGGACCTGGGCTTATCGGCCCGGGCGCACGACAAGGTGCTGCGGGTGGCGCGGACGATCGCCGACATCGAGGGCCACGACGACATCAAGCCGCAGCACATCGCCGAGGCCGTCGGGTATCGGTCGCTCGATCGAAGCGTCTGGGCGTAGAATGAAATCACCCGTGGTTCAGTCGAGCAGGTTGCTTCTATTGACTGTCGCGAGGGTAGGGATCGGGGAGCGAGTCCAGGCATGCCCTACGAGATCCTTTACTCGGATGAGGCGATCGAGCAGCTGAGGAAGTTCAGGACCTTTGATCGGACAACGATCCTCGACCAGATCGAGCAGGTGCTGAGAGTGAATCCGCGTGTTGAAAGCAAGGCACGAGTCAAGCGGCTTCGCGAGCCTGCACCGACCCAGTATCGGCTCCGCGTCGGCGAGTTCCGCGTCTTCTGCGACGTGGAGGACGAGACTGTGCTCGTCATTCAGATCCTCAGCAAGCAGGACACGCACGACTATCTTGGAGGATCGTCATGACCGTTCAACCCATCAGCGATCCTAGCACGCCGATCGGCGATGTCCTCGCTCGCGCCGGCGACGACGGAGTCCTCCTCGAATCCGAAGGGCAGGGCCGCTATGCCTTGCTGCCGCTCGACGACGACCTGATGGACTACTTGATCGAGCGAAGCCCCGAGCTACGACTCCAGTGCAGCGAGATCCGCAAGCGGATGGACGCTGGCCGGTCTCGGACGCATGAAGAGGTGCGGCGGGAGCTGCTCAGCGATTGATTGAATCGCGCGGCCGCACAACATCGGCCTGCAGCACGTCGCCGAGAGTCCATGGAGGGCGGCTGGGCAGGCTAACGGAAGGTTTCCGCTAATGATTCTGCTGCAGCCAAAGGCGAAGATCCTCGGTTGTGCTGATGACTCGCTCCTTACTCGAGGAGTTCTGGGGGA
>JAKAUH010000313.1 GCA_021818605.1 Planctomycetota bacterium | reverse complement strand
TACGCTTTGCCGGACGTCTCCGAACTCCTCAGCCCTGGGGTGCTGATCTTCCCCGCCGTGGTGCGGCAGAACCTGCAAAACATGATCGCGGTTGCCAGGGGCGCCGAGCGGCTTCGCCCCCACGTCAAGACCCACAAGATGGCCGAAATCGTGCGGATGGCCGAGCTCATGGGCATCCGCAGGCACAAGTGCGCGACGCTCGCCGAGGCCGAGATGGTGGCCGCGGCGGGCGGGTCCGACGTGCTGGTGTCGTATCCCCTCATCGGCCCGAACCTCAAGCGGTTCGCCCATCTGGTGCGGGGCTATCGCAATACCATCTTCCGCGCCACCGTGGACGACCCGGAGCCGGCCCGGGCGCTATCCGCAGCCGTGGCGGGTCTCGACCGACCCGTGCCGGTGCTTGTCGACCTGGAGATTGGGATGGGCCGGACCGGCATCGACCCTGGCGATGCCGCCGCCGAGTTGTATGCCCTGGTTGACCGCCTGCCGAACCTCATCGCCGACGGCCTGCACGCCTACGACGGGCACATTCACGACGCCGATCCCGCCGAGCGCTCGAACAGCGCCCGGCCCGGGATCGCGTGCGTTCTGGCGCTCCGCGACCGGCTGCTGAAGCGAGGACAGGACGTTCCGAGGGTCGTGCTGGGCGGTACGCCCACTTTGCCCGTTCACGCCGCGCTCGACATTCCCGGCGTCGAGTGCTCGCCGGGCACGACCGTGCTTTATGATCAGAGCTACCTGACGCGCTATCCTGACTTACCGTTCCGACCCGCCGCGCTGTTGCTGACCCGCGTCGTCAGCCGGCCACGTCCGGGGCGGCTCTGCCTCGACCTGGGATACAAGGCCGTCGCGGCCGATCCATCCGGTCCGCGCGCCCACCTGCTCGACATCGACGACGCCCGGCCCGTGATGCACAGCGAGGAGCACCTTGTCATCGAGACCGCGCACGCGGCAAACCATCCCGTCGGCACGCCGCTCCTGGCCGTGCCGACGCATGTCTGCCCGACCATGGCACTGCACAGGCGGGTCGATGTGATCGAGGACGGCGAGCATATCGGCCGATGGGACGTCACCGCCCGCGATCGCGTCGTGGGCATCTAATAAGAGTTCCGGCGTTTACCGCGTTCTGTTCGGCGCGCGTCTCCGACCCCGCCGGGAAGCCTGACCGTGGGTCATCCACGCCAGCACAGGCCGCGGGAAGCGCAGGAGACCCTCGGCCTGGGGCAGGGTTGGGAAATCAGCATTCCACCCTCCGGTGCCCTGAGCCAACACCCTTCAGTGCGACGGTCTGGTCGGGTGGGCATCGCCCACCCGTTGAAGGCCCAGACGGGACGTAGCCGCCCGTTCTGTATCCTTCCCCTCGCCGATCCGAGACCGACGCTCGGGCCGCTTCGGGCGACTGGCTCACGCTCACCCGACGGACGCGCCGGCCATCTCGTCGGCGTGGTAGCTCGAGCGGACAAACGGGCCGCTGGCCACGTCGCGGAAGCCCAGCTCCCGGCCGATCCGGCCGAGTTCGTCGAATTCAGCCGGCGGCAGATATCGCTCGACCGGGAGGTGCTCGGCCGACGGCTGAAGGTACTGGCCGATGGTCAGGAAGTCGCAGCCGATCGACCGAAGGTCGGCCATCGTTTCGATGACCTCCTCGGTGGTCTCGCCCAGGCCCAGCATCAGTCCGCTCTTGGTCAGCGTCTCGGGCCGCGAGCGCTTGGCGTACTGGAGCACCGCCAGGCTGACCTCGTACCGGCTCTTCCGCCGCACCCGGCGCTGCAACCGCGCCACGGTTTCGACGTTGTGATTGAACACCTCAGGCCGCGCGGCCAGGACCCGGTCGATCGGCTCGGGCCGGCCGTCGAAATCCGGGGTGAGCACCTCGATCGTCGCGCCGGTCCGGCTCCGGACCGCCTCGACGCAGCGGGCGAAGTGCTCGGCCCCGCCATCCGGCAGGTCGTCGCGCGTCACCGAGGTGATCACGACGTGCCTGAGCCCCAGCCGGAAGCATGCCTCGGCCAGGCGCTCGGGCTCATCCAGGGCGACCGCGCCCGGCCGGCCCCGCTTCACGGCGCAAAACCCGCACGGGCGGGTGCAGATGTCGCCCAGGATCATGAAGGTGGCCGTGCGGCGCGTCCAGCACTCGGACCGATTGGGACAACGCGCGCTCTCGCAGACCGTCTCCAGCCCGAACTCCTCGACCAGCGTCCGCGTGAAGCCGATCCCGCGCGTCGCCGGGATCGGCCGGCGCAGCCACTCCGGCAGCCGCCGAGCCCGGCCGGCGCCCGATCCGACAGGCTCACCAGCGGCTCCATCGGCCGGCGCGGCCTCGTCTCGCGGCGTCGGCTTCTCATCCAGGACTGGGAGCGTAAACATGCGTCAGGACCTTCCGGCGGATCTGGGGATGATGCGTGTAAAGGTGGTGGCCGCTCAGGCCGAAGACCCCCTCCACGTGGCGGATCACGGACTCGCGCACCCGGCCCATGGGTGCGGCCCTCTGCCGTCGTGATTCCATCGAGGTCTGCCGTAGCGGGGCACGGTCGATGCCCGGCTCGTCGAGCAGGCCGAAGAGCTCGAGGTACGGCCCGACGTTCAGCGTCACTCCGTGATACGCGATCCAGCGATTGACGGCGACCCCAACCGTCGCGATCCGCGAACTGCCGGAGAAAACGCCAGGCAATTCCGGGCGGGTCGTGCTCGCGAGGTCGAATTCGTCGAGCACACGCACGATTGTCTCGTGCAGGCCATCGACATAACCTTGCAACGTCAGCTCGCGAGCGCCGAGCGGCATCATGAGATAGGCGGCGAGTTGGCCCGGCAGATGGAGGATGCACCCTCCGCCCCGGTTGACGTAGTGCACCCGGATTCCCATCCCGTGCAGCACCTCATCGTCCGCCGCGATGTGGGCCCGGCTGCCCGATCGCCCGACGCTGATCGTCGGCGGGTGCTCGCACAGGACCAGCGTGGCCGCTCCCCCCTCGCCGAGGTCGTAAACGATCCTCCGCTGGAGTTGCTGGATATCCGTGAAGTCGACCAGCCCCAGCAAGTAGACTTCGAGCGTCGAGAGATCACGGGTTGGCCGCATCGTGAATCCGCATCGCCGAACAATCCGAGGAAAAAGGTCATTTCGCTGGTCATACCGAGGCCCACAAGGCCCTAGTTACTCTACATTTCGAACCGCCTCGGCGGCAAGTCGGCCAGCGAGGCAGTTATGGCGCATCCCTCTTGATCCAGAGCGTTCGTCGCGTGCCTACCCCACCGCCGCGGGAGCGGAGGTCTGTCGGCCCCATCCCTGTCCCCGTGTGACCGCCCGGGCCGCGCCCGATCAGTGCGATCCTGGCCGGGCCGCTCCTGTTCGGACCGCCGATGGTAGAATCGAGGCTGTCAGGGGAGACCGGCCCCACCGGATCGCGAACGGCCGACGGTCCACCTGATCCCCCATGTTCCGGCGGCGGTTCGGTGCATTTGACTCAATCTGGCGATGCGGTCGCTGGACCGATGTCTCCGGCCGACCGCGTCAGGGACGAGGCCGGGGAAGACGCGTGCCGCGGTCCCCAGCCCGAAACCCGCATGGCGGATTTACGACGACTTCCGCGGACAAGGCGGCAGTGACATCGCAGTGAGGACGACCGTCGGCGCTTCCGTCGAGCGACGACATCAGGCTTGCTGGCCGTCCAGGTGCCAGCGATTCGCGGCGGGGTGAATCTGTGAGGGGTGAGCCGGCATGTTGGTCCAGTGGGATATTCAGCCCGTCGAGGACGGCAAGCAAGGCGTGACTGCTGGCTGGATCCTGGAGAATGGACCAGACGCTGTCCTCATCGTCGACTTTCGGGGATCCATCGTGTTTGTCAATGCCCCGGCGGTGGCGATGTTCGGCTACAGTCGAGAGGAGCTCCAGGGCCAGCCCATCGAAATCCTGGTCCCGGAACACTTCCACGAGCGGCATGTCCGGCACCGGGCACGCTATGCGGCCGAGCCCCATGTCCGGCCGATGGGCGTCGGTGTCGGCCTCGACCTCTTCTGCCGCCGCAAGGATGGAAGCCTGTTTCCCGTCGAGGTGAGCCTCAGCCCGATCGGCTCCGGGGAGGAATCCTTTATCATCTGCTCGATCCGGGACGCCACCGAGCGCCGACGAATCCACGCGGAGCTTGACCAGCAGGCGGCAAAGCTGGGTGAGCAGGCGCGCCTGCTTGATCTCGCCCAGGATGCCATCCTGGTCCGCGACATGGGGAGGATCGTCACCTTCTGGAATCACGGCGCCGAGGTGCTGTACGGTTGGCCGAAGGATGAGGCCCTGGGTCGGAGGGTAGACGAGCTGCTCAAGGCGGAGTATCCGCATCGCATCGAGGAGATCGAGGCTGCCGTGCTCGGCACCGGGCACTGGGAGAGCACCCTGGTCCACTCCCGCCGGGATGGGACTCGACTCGTGATGGCCAGCCGCTGGGCCCTCCAGCGCGACGACCAGGGCCGCCCGGTGGCCATCCTCGAAATCAACAGCGATGTCACGGACCACAGTCGTGCCGAGGAGGCGCTCCAGGCCCGTGTGCGCCAGCAGGCAGCGGTGGCCGAACTGGGGCGCCAGGCGCTGTCCGGCACCGATCTGGAGGCTCTGATGGACGAGGCGGTCTCTCTCGTCGCCGGTAACCTCGAGGCCGATTTCAGCAACATCCTCGAGCTCGGCTGCGATGAGACCTTTTTCGTGCTTCGCGCCGGTACAGGGTGGGCCGATGGGCTGGTGGGCCATGCCACTCTGACCGCCGATGCCGGCCTGCCCGCGAGCTATGCCCTGCTTGCCCATGAACCAGTGATCATCGAGGACCTTCCGACCGACGCGAGATTCGGCAGTGCTTCGCTCTTGCACGATCATCGGGTGATCAGCGGCGTGACCACCGTCATCCCCGGGCAGCGACGGCCCTATGGCACTCTGGGTGCCTTCACTTCCCGTGGGCGCCGGTTCACGCAGGAAGATCTCCATTTCCTGCAGGCGATCGCCAGCATGCTGGCCCTGGCCATCGAGCGCAAGCGCCACGAGCAAGAGCAGCGCGAGCGGGACTTGCAGCGAGCCGATCAAATGGCGACGGTCGGCCAGGTGGCTACGGGTGTGGCCCACGAACTGCGGAATCCGCTCACCTCGATCAAGGGCCTGGTGCAGGTCAACCTGCGGGAGTTGCGGGCTCGCGGGCTACCGACAGAGAAAGACCGAATAAC
>JAKAUH010001083.1 GCA_021818605.1 Planctomycetota bacterium | reverse complement strand
CGCCGGCGGCCGCGTGGGCGGTGCGCGAGTGGCTGTGTCCCTCGGCGGCGTTGACCGGCTCCGGCCGCGGGCCGGCGATGGAGCGATGGCCGGCGAAGCGGGGCCAGAGCCGCTCGGAGAGCGCAGGACCGGCGTTGCCATCCTTCGCCACGACGGGTGGTTGGCCCTGGGGCCTCGGGGCGTGGGCAGGATGCCGCAGCCAGGTCGTGGCAACGAGGGCAATCACGCCGGCGGCAATGGCAACGATCGCGGCGGCGCGGGCCGGGGCCCAGGCGATCGCCCGCGCCGCGCGGCCGCGTCGGGCGTGGCGGATCCGCCGCATCACGAGGGCGGTCAGGTCCGTCGGCTCCTCGCGGGGCAGCCCGGCCACCAGGTCGCGCAGCTCGGTCAGCTCGCGGAGGTCCTCGGACAGCCGGGGGTTGGCGCAAAGCGCCGACTCGACGGACTGGTGCTCTTCCGGGCCGAGCTGACCATCCAGGTAGGCACTCAAGATGGAATCATCGTCGAGAGTCATGGTATTTGTCTTTGGGGAAATGGGCCGGGCGATTCGCGCCTCGTACCCGGGAGGACGCCGCCCGCCCGGTCCGGGGCGGCGGTGCGTCGGGCTGGGATCACTCGGAGGCCCCTTGTCGGACGGCCTGGGGCTCGTCGACCAGGCCGCGCAACTGGTCGCGGAGCTCGCAACGGGCGCGGTGCAGCCGGCTGCGGACCGTGCCCACCGGGACGTTCAGGATGGCAGCGATCTCGTCGTAGCGCCGCCCGTCGAAGTCCTTGAGGATGATGACGGCTCGATGCTCGGGACCCAGTTGGTCGAGCGCGGCCTTGACCATCCGCTCGCGCTCGGCGCGCTCCAGGGGAGCGGCCGGGTCGGCCTCGAGCGACTCGTCGGCCGGGTGGGCTTCCCGAGCCGCATGCCGCAGGTCGGCGCGCCGCAGCGCCGAGCGGATGCGCCGCCGCCGGTGCCCCGAGAGCGCCAGGTTCACCGCGATCCGATAGATCCACGTGTAGAACGAACTGCCCCCCTGGAACTGGTCGAGCTTCTCGTAAGCGCGGACGAACGCGTCCTGGAGGACGTCCTCGGCATCCTCGGGCGACCCGATCAGCCGCACGATCGTGGGATAAAGCCGCCCCTGGTACCGCTGGACGAGCAGGCTGAAGGCCTCCGTCCGTCCGGCACGACAGGCTTCCACGAGGCTGTGATCGTCGGAGGACCGCGACATCATGATGATTGGACGCCCGGCGCGGGCCGCGAGTTCCGCAAAAAAGCCGGCTACGGGGTCGGCCGCCGCCGGACCCCCGGCCCGGGGCATGAAGGAGGCACACCGCGGGCCGGCGGTGAAACATCCATGATAACCGCGGCGGCCCGAGCCTGGATACCCCGGGCACGCCCCACGCGCCGACCGCCGGGCCCGGCGGCCTCGCCCCGTATCCGGGACGCCGTGCGCGCAGTCCAGGGCCCGGCCGCCGCGAACGGCGCGGCAGGGATCGTCGGGTCGAAAGGTCGCGGTGAGATCCCGATGATTCCGCTTGTCTTCGTCGCCAGCCCCCGCTATCCTATCCACCGACAAGAGATTCAACTTGTCTTATTGGCAGGATAAGTTCACAGAGCTAAGCTGCCACTCTTGAGTGCGTTGCCCTGAGGGCAACGTCGCGGCCCGGCTTCTCGCGGGCCACGTGCGATCGAAGAAGACCGTTGCCCCGGTGTCGCGAGCGGCCCAGAATCGGTGACGGCAAAACCGTTCTGACCCCGATGGAGTGATGGGGAGACCGCAGGACGCGGCCCGGCGGGGCGTCGCTCGCTCCATCCCGGCATTCTCCCGTTTTCGTCCGGCGATCGCCCCCGCGCCTTGCGGGCGATCCCCACCCTCGTCGCAGTCGCCAGTACCAACACCAGCACTTTTGATGAGCCGGTCTCGAACCCCGTCCTCGTGGCGGTCGAGTTCGTCCTCCCGGCGTCGAGACCTCACCAATCGGCCTGGTTTCCGAGCCGTTCGGCCCACGCGCTCTGCGCGACGGATCGCGGTACACCCATGATACGCGGCGGCCCGGTCGGCCGTCGCAGCAACCTAGGAATGAGGAATCCATGCAGTTCCTGGATCAAACCCGGTCCCGACGTCGCCGGTCCAATCGCCGTCCCGCGTTTCGCCCCTGTGCTGAGGGTCTCGAATCCCGGCTGGTCCTCAGCAGCTCGCCCGTCGGCATCAACCTCAACTTCAATGCGTACGGCGACGGCAACCCGATCTGGACCGACCTCCACAACGCGGCCACCACGTGGCGGCCCGTCAATGACACCTCGCCCGTCCCCCTGTCGGCCAACGGCTACCCCCTCGAAAACGCCTTGACCTACATCGGCGTTACCAATTACCCCGAAGGCAACTATGAGTTCAGCTACACCGGCAGCGGCACCGTCTCGTTCGCCAACGGCGCCTCGCTTGTCGGGCCACTCACCGTCTCGGGCGGAGTCACCTCCGGCACCGTGCAGATCCCGCGTACGTCGATTTCCGGCCTGCTCATACAGATGTACGTCACCGGGGTCAACCCGTCCAACCCCATGGACAACTTCCACCTGATGTTGCCCGGCTACGGCAACGGCACCACTCCCGAGCCCATGTTCACCCCGCAGTTCCTCCAGGCCCTCAAGCCCTTCTCCGACATCCGCTTCCTCAACTGGGAAGAGGTCAACTACTCCACTGTCGCCAACTGGTCGCAGCGCGTCCAGCCCAACGCCTTTCTCACCGACGGCCCCGGCGGCGTCCCCTACGAGGACATGATCACGCTGGCCAACGATGCGCAGAAGGATATGTGGATCAACATTCCGGCGCTGGCCACGCCCCAGTACGTCCAGGATCTCGCCCAGCTCATCTACAGCGAGCTCGACCCGAACCTCAACGTGTACTTTGAGTTCTCCAACGAGGACTGGAACGGCGCCTTCTCGGCATATAGTCAGATCGCGGCCGCTGCCAAGAATAACCCCACGCTCAACCAGTCGCTGAGCCAGTACCAGCTTGTCGCCCAGCAGAGCGCTTACTCGCTGCTGGCCGACGCCAGGATCTTCGATCAGGTCTTCGGCGCGAGTGCCGCGTCGCGGCTGAGGCCGATCCTCGGCGGACAGGCGTCGTGGACCCAGTTCCAGCAGTACGAGCTGGCCTATATCCAGCAAGTCTACGGCCCGCCGTCGGATTACATCTACGCCACCGCGGTCGCCCCGTACTTCGGCTACAGCGGGCCGGATACCTCGGGACTGACCCTCTCGTCGATCTTCGCGAACATTACGCAGAACCTCGCCACTACCAACTTGACCGCCATGCAAGCCGACGCCGCCGTGGCCAGGCAGTACGGCGTGCGCCTGGTGGCCTACGAGGGCGGCTGGGGGCCGGGCCCCAAGGGCGCCGACAGCGTCGCGCTGGTTCAGGCCCAGTTCGACCCGCGGATGGAGCAGATCTACAAGCAATACCTCGCCAACTGGCAGTCGGTCGGCGGTGGCCTGCTCAACGACTTCACGCTCACGGGGGGCGGTTGGGGGGCGTTGCTTAACGTCACCGAGGCCGGCAGTCCGGCGTACGACGGCATGGTCTCGACGATTTACCCGCCCGGCGATGCCAACTTCGACGGCTCGGTGGACTACGGCGACTTCCAGGCGCTGGCGTCGAATTATGGTGCCGGCAACATGTACTGGTCGCAGGGCGACTTCAACAACGACGGGACGGTGAACTGGGCTGACCTGAACCTCCTGCGGCAGAATCTCAGCCCGGCCGGGTTCACGCTGGCGCAGTTTGCCCAGCAGGCGGTCTTCGGCCAGCCGGCAGCGGTGGATACGCCATCGGCCCTGGAATACGGGGGCTATGGCATGACCGACGCCGGCTCGCTGGCGATGAGCGCGACGGTCGGGAGGGTCAAGGTGGGCGCTGACAGCCTGGGCAATCCGATCTCGCTGGGCGGGGTGCCCTATGGCCAGGGCCTGGGCATGACTGGCGGGTCATCGACAACGATCGCGCTGAACGGCCAGTACTCGGAGTTCGACGCGACGATCGGCGTGGACGGTGATGGGTCGAGTGCCTCGTCGGTGATCTTCCAGGTGTACGGCGATGGCAGCCTGCTGTACCAGTCGCCGACGGAGACGTTGGGTTCCTCCGGCGTGCCGATCGCGGTGAATGTGGCAGGCGTGCAGAAGCTGCAGTTGGTGGTCGTGGCATCGCTCGGGAGCACCGCGGCGAACGACCACGGCGTGTGGGCCGATGCGCGGCTCGTGTCGACGTCGAATTTTGGTGCGACGACGCCGTACAGCCTGACGTGGCAGGTGTCGCAGAACGGGCAGGTGATCGAGACGCAGACGGGCGACTCGTACGTGCTGCCGGCGTTGTCGGGGACATACACGGTGTCACTGACGGTGTCGGACGCCCAGGGCGACAAGGCGTCGGCGAGCACGACCGTGACGGTGGTGAACCCGGGAACGACGGCGTCGTTCTTGCAAGCGGACACGACCACGAAGGGGAGCTGGATCGGGAAATACGGGACGCTGGGCTATTCGCTGGCCGGAGGATTCACGGCGCTGCCGGATTATGCCTCGGTTACGGTCAGCGGCGCGTCGCTGGCGACCTGGGCGGACAATACGACCAATCCGCTGGGGCTGAGCGAGCCCAACGGGTTCGGTGCGTCGGCGGAGGCATGGAGTGGGATGAGCCTGACCATTAACGTGAATCTCGGCGATGGCCGTGTTCACAACGTGAGCATCTACGCGGTGGACTGGTTCAGCCAGGGCCGCAGCGAGCAGGTGCAGGTGCTCAATGCGCAGACCGGCGCATTGCTGGACACGCATACGATCCCGTCATTCACCGGCGGTGAGTATCTCCAGTGGGCGGTAAGTGGCGATGTGATCATCAAGGTGACCGACGTCTCGGGTCCCAACGCGGTGGTCGGCGGCGTGTTCCTCGACCTGGGCGCCAACACCAACGCCCCGCCACAATCATCCGTCCCGACGCCGACCGGGACGACGGAGACATTCGTCAAACAGGATACGACGACGTCGGGGAACTGGGTGGGGGTCTACGGTTCGCAGGGCTATGACATTGAGGGGGCGCCAGCCAGCCTGCCGTCGTACGCGAGCATCAGCCTGGTTGGGGCCTCGCCGTACACGGCGGCGACGAGCACGACGGAGACCCGCGCGCTGGAGTCCCCCTCCGGCGGGGCGACGCGGAGCTCGACAC
>JAKAUH010000520.1 GCA_021818605.1 Planctomycetota bacterium | reverse complement strand
CGGACATCCCTTGTGATGCCGCCACTGTCACCAGGACCCACGCCGACGCGGAACAGGCCCGACGCCGCCTCGACGGCCGGGCCCAGGGTCAAAAGTCCCCTCCTGCCAGAACATCTCGCCTCCCGTCCGGGTCAGGGTGCCGATCAGCTCATCGCCTCGAAACACACGATAGTCTGCCATGAAAACCTCCACCGTGCCGTTCCGCCGCTCGCCCCCTCACGCTGGTTCCCAGACGATGTTCCCATCATGGTCGAGCAACGGAATCCCCAGGCGGCGGAAATCGGCCCGGAACTCGGCCACGACCGATTCGGCGTCATCGGGATGGACGACCACGCAGGTCAGGTGTTCGGGCGGGACGCGGTCGCGCACATACACCTCGTCCTGGCATAGAATGGGCCAGTTGGCTCCGAGGTCCCCGGGCGTCAGCACGGGCAGCGCCGGGTTGACAAAAACAAAGAACCGGCCGGGCTCGCCGATCGTGTAAATGGCCGACTCGGCGCCGAACCGGTGCAAGAACACCAGGCTGTCGTAGGAAACGGCCATACCGGTCACCCGGATCGACAGATCCGAGCAAACCGAGCCGTCCGGACAATCGGCCGGCGCCCGCAGCCCGTGCCGCAAGATGCCCGCCAGCCGGTCGACTCGCCCCGCGCGGGACCTGCGGGGATAACGGCGCGTCGCGTGGAACAACGCCCCGGGCTGCCACGGCGACGGTCGCTTGCCCCGGGCAGCCGCCCCGTGGTCTTCGGCTGTCGAGCCCGAATCGCTCATGCTGACCTCCGACGGCGGATCGGCCCGAATCGTCGGCTCGCAAGATTTCGACCGTTCGTCCGGTCGCGATCACCTCACCGATCATCGGCGCGGCCGGCGTCACATCCCCGACATGATCGCGAACGCGGTCCCGGCCAGCACGACGACAATCGCCGTCACGAACCAGAGCGCCAGCGATCCGCGGCCGCCGCCGAAGAAGAGCCGCAGCAGCGGCGAGACGGACTTGCCGCGGTCCATGCGCCGCCGCACCACGTCCTTGAGCGATAGTGCCAGGGCCAGCACGGCGCCCAGAACGAGCGAGCCCAGCGCCAGTCCCACGATGAGCGGCGTCGATAGCTCGATGTGCGATTTCGGATCGCGGGAAAACTTCACGGCCCCCGCGATGACAACGGCGGCCGTCGCCACTCCGGCGCCGCCCATCTTCAGCAAGATGGAGCCATCGCTCTGGAACAGATCATCCAGCTCTCGACGAAAAGGAACGCCCACGCCATGTACTCCTCAATCAACGCGGAGGCCCGCAAACTGGTCCCGTCCTGGAATTCCCGCTCCAACGCGGATCGATCGCACCGAGCCGAAACGTACGGCCGGCACTTCCGATGATGCCTCGAATCACGCCGGCTGGCAACAATCCGGGCAGGGATTCAACAGGAAGGATACCTCCCAGATCCTTTGAGTTCGCACAGGCTGAATCGTATGTGGTGGTCGCACAACCGTAACAGGATGGCGGCGAGAATCAATGGGAGCCCGGCAGACGTCAATGGCGCCGAGGTCGTCGTGCACTCCCTCGGACGGTCGGTCGATCCCGACCCCTCCGGCACCGAGAGACCGGCTCTTGCATCGCCCGGGGACCTGGTGTATACCAATGGTAGATATCGCCTCGACGCTCGACGGCCGCGATGGCGTCTGGCTTGCGATCATGTTCTTTTGTTTTAATATAAATTATGTTTAATAGTGCAGACGGGACTTGCAACGATTCGAACCGAGGTAATGCCATGAGCGAGACCGGCATCGCGAAGATTTTCAAGCACGGGCGGAGCCAGGCCGTGCGGCTGCCGCTGGCGTTTCGGCTGCCGGGAGACCGGGTGCGGGTGCGGCGCGTCGAGGGCGGGATCCTGCTCGAGCCGATCGTGACGGATCTCGACGCGTGGTTTCGCGAGCTGGATCAGTTCGCCGACGTCCCGTTCCTGGAGGACGGCCGGCGCCAGCCGCCGATGCCGGCGCCGGAGGACCTGTTCGATTGACCTATCTCCTGGATACGAACATCGTCATCGCCCTCCTGAGGAACCGGCCGGCCCGGGTGCGCGAGCGGTTGCGCCAGGCCGTCGCGGAGAATGCCGCGATCACCGTCTCATCGGTGGTCCTGTTCGAGCTCTGGTACGGCGTGGCGAGCAGCGCCCATCGCGAGGAAAACGCCCGTCGGCTGCGTGTCTTCCTCTCGGGGGACATCGGCGTCGTCCTGTTCGAGGAGGGTGACACGTCGATCGCTGGCGATTTGCGGGCCTCGCTCGAGGCGAACGGGACAGCGATCGGCCCGTACGACCTGCTGATCGCCGCGCAGGCCCTGCGCACCGGCGCGACGCTCGCCACGGCGAACGTCGACGAGTTCGCCCGCGTCCCCGGACTGTCGTGGGAAGACTGGACGCGCGAAGGCTGACCTTGCGCCCTCGGTCCGATCCGGACCGTGGTGCGATCTTGCTCGAACCAGTGGACCCCGTCGCGATCAGGGCGTGCGAGGCTTGCGGCGGGGTATCGGCAAACGAGGGTCGACGGGCTGCCAGTCCGCGGGCAGCGGCAGGAGCGAGGCAACCCGCCGGATTCCTTCCTCGGTTGCTGCCTGCTCGGGGTATCGCCACCGCTTGGCCGATGGCCCCACGGCGAGGCTGGGAGTCACCCACCCTCGCGGCAGCCGATCCAGTTCCACGAGCGCGGTATGCAGGGCCATCTGTGCTTCCGAGCGGCGTGACGCGATCGTCGCGTGGCGCGCGGGCTCATCGACCTCGCGCGCACGGGCATATAATCCCGGCAACGAAGATCCTCAAGTCGGTCAGGCTCTCAGCCTGACAGTGAAGGCGAGTCAGGCTGAGAGCCTGACCGACTTTTCTGCCGGCGTAATACAGGCGCTCGCCCCCTTCCTTCAACACCCGTTCGGATTCGGCCTCGAATGTCGTACGGCCGCTGTAGACGGCATCACCCCATCGCTTGATCTGATCGCAGTAATCACGAACAGAACTCGGCGTAGTCCTGGACGATGTCGTCGAGGCCAGGGCCGTCCGTTGAATCCGCCGAGGCGTGCCGCGCCAGGCCAGCGTCCAGATCGGCGGCGAAGCCGCGCACTTCCGCCAGGTCGAACGTTGTCACCGCCTCGTCCTCCCTCTTGCCATGAGGGCGCGTTCGAAATAAAAGAACCTCCGCGTCCGGGAAGCCATTGTTCTCGGCCCCTGTCCGGCGGTCAAGTTCGCCCGCGGTCCGTCCACGGATGGGATCGGTCCGATCGTGGTAACCCCTGGCGACCGCCGCCGAATCTGGTAGGATAATGTGCCATCGACGAATGTCGGACGGGCGGACGCGATGGGATCGGAACGGAACAGAATCGATCAGACCAGGGTGTGACGGCGATGGGATTGGATGGCGGGGCAGGGGACGGCGACTCAGCGGCGATCCGGGCGGTCGGGGTGCGGAAGGTGTACGGGACGAGGGACGCCCAGGTCGAGGCGCTGCGGGGGATCTCGATCGACGTCGAGGGCGGCGAGCGGGTGGCCCTGCTGGGCAAGTCGGGGTCGGGGAAATCCACCCTGTTGAACCTGCTGGGCGGTCTCGACCGGCCCAGCGCGGGCGAGTTGCGGGTCGGTGGCCGGGACCTCCACGGGCTCTCCGGGCGGCAGATGGCCCGGTTCCGGTCGACGACCGTCGGCATCATCTTTCAGTCGTTCAACCTGATCGCCTCGCGGACGGCCCTCGAGAACGTCGAGCTGCCGATGGTTTTCGCCGGCCGGTCGCCGCGCGACCGGCGCGCCGCCGCGCGGACTGCGCTGGAATCCGTCGG
This sequence comes from Planctomycetota bacterium, assembly GCA_021818605.1. Taxonomy (GTDB): domain Bacteria; phylum Planctomycetota; class Planctomycetia; order Isosphaerales; family Isosphaeraceae; genus JAKAUH01. Next base: position 1,405 of record JAKAUH010000520.1, on the reverse strand, counting down.
GCTCGGGGCGAGGATGAATCACCGGCCGGACCAGTTGAGCGGCGGCGAGAGCCAGCGAGTCGCGATCGCCCGGGCGCTGGTCAACCGGCCCCGGGTCGTCCTGGCCGACGAGCCTACCGGCAACCTCGACAGCCAGACCGCACGTCAGGTCATGGCCCTGATTCTTGACCACGTTCGCGAGCACGACGCGACCCTCGTCCTCGTCACCCACGACGAGGACCTGGCCGCGAGCTGCACGGACCGGGTCGTCCGGCTGGCCGACGGCCTGGTCGCGGCCGAGGGTATTTGATCGGATCGGGATTGAGAGCCTGGGATGGAATCGATTCAGAATCACATATATAATAATGAGAACCCATTGAAACGGCGACTCCGTTTGGTCCTCGACGGCCTCGCTCTTTGCTCTTTGCTCTTTGCTCCTTTCCGCAGTTCTTTGAATTCCTCTGAAGGGAGAATCGCCTCGTGCGCTTGATTGACCTGATCTGGCTACCCCTGGCCGCGCTGGGCCAGCAGAAACTGCGGACCTCACTGACGACCATGGGCGTCGTCTTCGGCGCGTTCGTCCTGGCCGCGAGCCTGTCGATCGACGTGGGCGTCCAGGAGACGATCGAGCGCGAGTCGAACAAGGGAGACATCGCCCGAAAAATCACGGTGACCTCGCACTGGCGGACGGTCCCGGATAAGAACAAGAAGCCGAAGGAAGTGAAGGTTACCGGACGGATGACGCCGGAGCGCCGCGAGCGTATCCGCAAGCTTCTCGCCGGGCAGAACCACGACGGTGGACCCGCCGAGCGAGTCAACCTGACCCCGGCCCGGCTCGAGACGCTTGCGCGCCTTCCCCACGTCCGGCTGATGGTCCCGATCGTCCACGGCGGGGTCACCGCGACCCTGGGTAACCGGCCCGAGGAGGCGAGCGTCTCATCGGGTGCCGGTGAGGATCCTGAGTTTCGCAACCGGGTCATCTTCGGCCGCGCGTTCGACTCCGAGGACGAGCGCTCGGTCCTCCTCTCGGAAATCTTCGCCTACCGGATCGGCCTGGTCGACGACGCGGACCTCGAGCAGGTCGTCGGCAAGCCTCTGCGGGTCGAGATCCGAGGTCAGGAAAAAGGGCCGAGCTTCTACGTCTCGCTGGCCGACCGGACGAAGGCCGACGGCAGCCGGGCCGAGCAGACGGCCGTCCACCAGCTTGGCTGGCAGCTCCCGGCAGTGCTCGACCGATTCAGCCTGACCGGCGAGGAGATCGCCGCCCTGAAGAAGGCGATCCAGCCCGGCCCGGCGGCTGTCGATCCGGGCATCATCGCCGACGACTTCCGGGTCGTCGGGATCTTCCGCGACATGAACGACGAGGAGCGGCGGGAAGCCTGGAGCCAGTTCCCCGCGCCCACGGATCTGGTCCTGAAGAGAGAGA
>JAKAUH010000857.1 GCA_021818605.1 Planctomycetota bacterium | reverse complement strand
TCGGAACGGCGAGGGGGACGTCATCCCATAGGCGTTAACTTAACGACCACCACTCACGAGAGACCCTGGAATCCTGGGACCTGTCCCGGCAAGGCTCCGAGCCCCCGTCAGGGGGCGATCGGACGTGGCCGGGGGGCGTCCTTCCCCTGTCTTCGGTGACGATGTTCACCGGAGAGGGGACGGACATTCTCCGCTCGACTTACCCGCTCGAACCCAATGGGGACAGGCTCCGAGTCTTCGAGGTGCCTGACCCATTGGGTTCATGTGTTCGAGCCGCTTACCGGGGCGGCTGGGCAACCGAAGGCTGGGCAGGGGGTGTCGGGACGTCGAGCGACTGGTCGAGCAGTGGGCCTTCCTTCTTGTTGGCCTCGTCCTTCTTCCGGTCGGCCTGAGCGGCGAGGGCCTGGTCGAGCTGCTTGACGAGCATCTGGGTCTCATCCTCGACGGCGGCGGTGTTGGGCGGGTTGAAGGCGAACTCGTCCGTGTTGACCTTCGGGTTGAGCTTCACGTCGGAGTAGACGAGCGTGATGCTCGTGGGCGTCACGGGCTTGATCGAGCTGAGCGAGCCGATCTTGCGGCCGTCGGGTCCGACCTTGCGGGTGTCCTCGACCCTGGTCGGAGCGCGACCGCGCAGGACGAGCTTGTAGGGCCATCCGTCGTCCTTGCCCAGGTAGAGGGTGGCGTCGCTGGGAATATACGGAGGCAGCAGGCCGATGGCGGGGAGCTGACGGCCGGGGCGGTCGCTCAGGCCCTGCCGGGTTTTCCAGGTGCCGCGGAGGATCCAGACGGGCTTGTCGCCCAGCTTCGACTCCTCCTTTTCCTGCTCGAAGCGGAACTGCCGGCGCAGGCCGGCCAGCAGCGCCTCAGGGCCGGCGAAGCCCATATCGGTCTGGAACAGCTCCTTGAACTTCGAATCGAGGTCGGGCGAGTTCATCCGTTCCATCACCGGCTTGATGCTGAGCTTCCTGATGATTGGCTGGTCGAGGATCGACTGATACCGCCAGTAGGTCTCACCGTCGCAGACCTGCAAGCTGGTTGCCTGGGTATCGGGGAGCCCGGCGAGTGTGAGGCGGGAGTAGACCCTGTAGCCTGGGGCCTTGATGTAATTGCCCCGGATGGTGAACTTCTGGTCGAGCATGTTCACCGACTGCTCGAGCGCGGCCGAGCATGACTTGAGCCGGGCGAGCCGGGCCTTGGCCTCGTCGATCGTCTGCTCGGCGGGGGTCGGCGGCTCTTCCTTGGCCGGCGCCTCGGCGCCTGGAGCCCCGGGAACTGGAGCCGTCATTCCAGGTCCCTGCGGCACCTGCTGGGCGGCCGCGCGGCCGAGTCCGACCAGCACCAGCGAGGTGACGATGGCGCAGGCCGCGCCCGCGAGGACCAGCCGGGCGCTCCACGACCCGACGCGGCTGCCGGGGGTACTGGGAAAGTCGGAGGTCTCGGTCATCGGCATCAGGACTCCCGCGAGCCAGGGCGGCGATCATCTCCCGCGGTATTCGGCCTCCGCGGCATCGACCCTTGAGCGTAACGGAATGCGCGGCGGGCAGATGATCCGATTCTCAAGTATGATGGGGACGTAGGGCAATTCCTCAGATAGGAAAGCCCGATCATAATCGCTAGGCGTCAGGAGACGCAAGTCCGTCAGACGGTCCGGAAGGAACGAGAACCGCCCTGAGCGAGCCGCCGGCAATCCGGGGAGCCAGCGCAGCGCGCGGGGGGACAAACGACCCCCGATCTCGGAGGACCGGATCCGGATGAGTCGCCTCGGCCGAGGATCGGCCGATCGAGGCGATCGACGCACTCGTCCCACCAGGAAAACCCACCCGGCTGTGTGGGACTCGGCTCGGCCCATCCGACCGGGCCCGGCGACGACCGCGGTGGATGTCAGGAAGACAAGCATTCTCCCCGCCCGACGGATTCCGGTGCCTCCGGGCTCGTCCCGAGTGGCTCGACTTCGTCCGTGGGAGCTGGAGGATTTCCATGCACGCGTTCGGAATGCTGCTGCTGGCGGCGTCGGCCACCGGCGACGGATTCGGTTATTCGGATCCGGGCGTCCGCCTCAAGAAATGGCTGCGGCCCCATGCCGTCGTCTCGGCCGACGCTCCCGGCCCGCCGATGTATACCGCCAATGGCATGGGCGGTCAACACGGACCCATGGGCGCCGCGCCCGGCCGTCGGTTCGTGAGCACCCGTAGCCAGATTTATTTCCTCGACCCCGACGGAATGCAGATCGGCTGGCAGACCGCGGCCGGCCCCAATGGCGAGCGGGCCTATCTCCCCGCCCAGCTCACCGTGCCGGCCCGCTATAACTTCACCCAGGGCTACATCTACCGGCTGAAAATCACCAGCATTCCGGGTCGCTCAGGCGCGGCACTCTATCCCACGATCGAGGTCGCCCCGACGACCCCGGCCACCGACGCCTACCTCGCGCACAACGCGATCCCGGTCCAGTTCACCGACGAGGACTTCCAGCAGGTCCTCGACGGCGGCAACTTCGTGACCAAGGTCATCTACCTGCCCGACCCTCGGTTCCAGGAACTCGCCGTCTCGGGCGTTGAAACGCTGGTCTCCACCCGGCTCGAGCCAGGCGTTGATCCGATCATCGAGGCCGACAAGCGGGGCACGATCCTGCTGATCGTTCGGCTCGGTGCCATCGACCTCGAGATGCCCGGCGGCGGCAGCGTGCTCAGCGCCCCGGCTGGACCTGGCGGTCCGACGGGACCTGGCGGTCCGGCTGGACCTGGCGGTCCGGCTGGACCCGGCGGTCCGATGGTCGGCGGAGTCCCGGGCGCGGTCATGACCCAGCCGGTCTATCAGGGCGGCCAGGTCACGACCGAACTGCCTCCAGGCGCCCTGCCTCCCAGCGTTCACCCCGGTCCGGCCGCGCCGAACACCGTGATCCTCGACACGCCCCGCGGCGCCGTGGATCCTGCTCCGCAGCCGATGCCGGTCCCCGCCGCGGCTCCGGCTCCGGCACCGACCACGGCTCCGCAGCCGAGCACGCCGGCGCCCTCGACGCCCGCACCCGGTGGTGAGGCCGCGGCGGCCTCGCCGGCCGAGCCCGCCATCGCCGCGGCGCCGACGGCACCCGAGCCGCCCGCTGTGGTTGAGCCGGCCGCCGAGCTCGCTCCTCCCGCCGATCCCGCGCCCCCCAAGCCGTGACGATCCACGCCGCGTCGCCGTCACCGAACGCACGGGGTGGACCCCGCAGACCCGCGAGGTCCACCCCGATTCGCCTGCGTCCCCGCGATTCGTTCGTCTCAGGGAGGCGGTCGGCAGGTCGGTCAGGATTGGATTCCCAGCCTGATGCGCAAGCCCCCGTCAGGCTCGACAGCCTGACCTATGTAAGACTCTCTCGCCAGCACAATATCATCCTCGTCGATCGCCAGGAGGAATCCGATGAGCCGCCCAGGATGGAACGGCCGGCCGGCCGCCGGCTCCGCGTCGTCCGCGTCCCTGTCCGCCGGCCTGACTCTCGTCGTCGCGCTCCTGGTCGGCCAGTCGCCGGCCCGGGCCCAGCGATTCACGACCGCTCAACCTCAACCGCAACCGGCCCAGCTCGCCCCGGTCGGCCCCCAGGTTGTCGACGCCGCCGGGATTGCCGTCACCGGACCCGCGCCGGCAGCCGGCGAGCCCGCCGCGCCCCTCCTGCCGCCCGACGTCCAGGTCGTCCGCTTCCAGGTCCCCGAGGGGAGCACGATCGAGGTGCTCGGACCATCGCCGACGCCGGTCCCGCACACCGAGGGCCCCGCCACTCTCACCGTCGGCCTCAAGCGGGGCGTCGGCTACCGCCTCCGCCTCTCGAACATCCCCGAACGCGAGGGCGTCGAGTTGTTCCCCGTGATCGAGGTCGTCGGCCACCTGCATCGACCCCCCGGCATCGACCCCGCGAAGTACCCCATCCGCGTGATCCTCAACTTCGAGGACATCGATGCCGTACTCAACCAGTCACGGCTGTTGACCAAGGTCCTCTACCTCGAGGACCCCGACCAGGCGCTTCCCGTCCGTCTGCCGAAGGACCAGATCCCCGTCGTCTCGATCAGCCCGACCGAGAACCCACTGCGCGTCGCCGCCGCGCTGGGGCGGCCGATGGCGATCGTCCGGCTCGGCGGGCGCCGGCCCACGATCGAGGAGGTCGCGGGCGGACCGGGTGATTTCGGCCTCGACAACGCCGCGACGATGGGCGCATCCGCCTGCCCGTTCCTGCTCCAGGACGGCTCACGCTGCCCCATGGTCGCCGGGCCGCCGTGCACCGCGCCGAAGCCGAAGGTCCAGTCGCTACTCCCCGGCGACGAGTTCCTCTGCGACGGCGGCGATCGCGGCATGCCCATTCAACCCAGCAGCGACGGTCGAATCGGCGGCGTCGAGCCCCGCGACGCGGCCGTTCGCTTCGATATCGGCCTGGGACACCTCGTCAAGCCCCGCACCCTGCCCACCAACGTCGTCTGCATCTACGCGCCGCGCTTCGCCGAGGTCCGCGTCACCAACGGGACCAATCAGACGGTGGACGTCCAGCACCTGACGACCAACGTCATCCGCGAGGGCACGCAGACCACCCGGATCGCCGCTGGCTCGCGGCGGCTGGTCCAGAACCAGACCCCCGAGATGTCCCGCAACCGCGCGCGGCCCTCGGGCTTCAAGGGCCGCATCAGCACCGACGAGGAGTCGAACCGGCGCATCGTGGGCGGCTATGAAAACATGATGCAGGTCTCGTCCAACCGCCAGCAGCAGGCGCCCGAGCTGGCCCGCAACCGCCAGAAGCCGTCGCTGGCGAAGACGCGCGTGCGCCTCCAGGGGATCAAGACGGCCGAGGCGCCGGTCGTCACCGGGATCACCGAGGGCGCCAGCCAGGCCGTGCGCATTGGGGGCCCGCACCAGATGACGGGCGTCGAGACCCCGCCCAACCGTCCCGGCCTCGCCGTGATCAAGCGCGTCAGCGCCGTCGAGGCGGAGCCCGGCGATACGGTCACCTACGTGATCCACTACCGCAACATGGGCAACACGCCGATCCGCTCGGTCGTCATCGTCGACAGCCTGCTCCCGCGACTGGAGTACGTGAAAGGCACCGCCCGCGGCCCCGTCGGCACCGCCTTCGGCAACTCCTTCAACCGCGTCGGCTCGACCGAGCTCCGATGGGCCCTCCCCGGCATCCTCGCCCCGGGCGCCTCGGGCCAGGTGTCGTTCAATGTCATCGTCCGCTGATCTGAAGCCTTTGAAATTGAAGATCGGAGATCGG
>JAKAUH010000384.1 GCA_021818605.1 Planctomycetota bacterium | reverse complement strand
CTCGCCCGTGATCCCGGCGACCGAGACATAATAGATGAAGCCGGTGGTCGACCTCGCGATCTCGACGGCCCGGTCGCGCGGTGTCGTCGGCGTGATGAGCTGGATCAGCTTCACGTTGCGCCGGGTGGCCTTCTCCATCAGGGCATGTGACTCCTCCACCGGCAGGTCGGGGACGATCAGCCCATCAAGTCCGGCGGTGCCGGCCTCGTTGAGATAGCGCTCGGCGCCGATCCGGTGGATGATCGCATAGGACACCATCGACACAAGGGGCGTCTCGTTGAACCGCGGCGACCCCTCGGCGCGAAGGGTGCGCAACGTCTGGAAGATGTGCGCGATCTTCACCCCGTGCTCGAGGGCCCGGTGATAGCTCGCCGCGATCACCGGCCCGTCGGCGATCGGGTCGGAGTAGGGGATGCCGACCTCGATCAGGTGCGCCCCTCGGCTGATGAGCTCGCCGATCAGCATTGCCGTCGTCGGCAGGTCGGGGTCGCCGGCGGTCACGAACGGCATCAAGGCCCGGCGCTTCTCGCTGCGGAGCCGGGAGAACAAGGCGTCGATTCGGTTCATGGGACGATCATTCGTTTCGGTCGGAACTCGAGCGATCTCCACGACTGGAGTCGCTCATGGGATGGAATCAAGCTGCCTGCTGATCGACCACCTGGCGCGGGGAAACCGCGCCGCCAGCCGCGCCTGGGCATCTTCCGCCATGGCCCGGGTCGGGAAGCGTAGGGCGACTGCACCGTCGTCGTTGACGATCCCTCCCTCCTCGATCATGGCGTCGTGCCACGCGCGGAGGTCGGCGGGATCGACCGAATCGTTCTCGCCCAGGGCAGCCAGTACCTCGGTGGTGGAGATAACCATGTAGGGTAGCAGATTCTGGTCGTCGGCCTCGCGCTCGGTCACTCCCATCTCCATGGAGGGCCGCTTGCCGAGGTCGCCATAGGCTTCGAGGATCACCTGGTCGCGATCCTCGACTCGCACTCCGTCGAACTCATTCCAGACGACGATCACATCAAAACGATCCGACTGCTCCAGAGGGATCTCGAAAACGAGCGGACCGCTGGGCGTAGCCTGGCCGGAAAGTTCGCCGACCAGCCGTTCCTTGAGATCGGCTCGCCGCTCCGGTGTCAGGTGACGGATTGTGGATCGGCCTCGGATGACGGGCATCAATCCCTCCCACACAGAGGCTCGCGGTGCTTGATGAACCAGATTGCAGACCTGCGGACTTCCTCGACCTGGTCCTCTGCCACCTGTGCCGTCTTGTACCTTAGTTCGGGTCGCCAATGCTTGTAGACCAGGCCCGCCCTGTCGATGGCCTCCTCCAGGAGTTGGGACTCGCGCGCCGTCAACTCGGAGGAAGCGGACCGCCGCCGTTCAAGTAAACGAGCCCAGCCGACGAGAGGGTGAGGATCGTGCTCCATCAGTGGCTCGCCGGTCGCTGTCCGCAACTGTCGGGCTCTTCCCATGTGTCGATGCCGCGTGTCCCGGTCAATGGGCATGTTGGGCGAAAAACCGGCGTTCCGAAAATAGGCGGATGCCAGGACCATCTCCACGCTGTATCCGAACAGGTAAAGTGCGGCCAGGAATCGCTTCCGCTCCAGCAATCGCCTCGCATCCTCGATCCGCTCCTCTGCAGCCCGCTTCAGGGAATTGATCGTGTCCGGCGCAAGACGATTGACCAGGGAGTTGACACGGCTCATGCAACCCGATTCTCCGAGCGACCGCCGCGCGACGCCCGCCAGGGGACGAAGGAGCTCCTCTTCAGATCGGCTCGCCGCGGAGCCGCGCGACCTCGTAGGCGTCCTTGTCGCCCCGGCCGGAGAGACAGACGGCGATGACCTTGCCGGGGCCCAGCCGCCGGGCCTCCTTCAGCGCCTGGGCCAGCGCGTGGCTGGACTCGAGGGCCGGCAGGATTCCCTCGTTCCGCGCGGTGGTCTGATAGGCCGCGAGCGCCTCGGCGTCGGTGATGCTCTCGTACCGCACCCGGCCGATGTCCTTCCAGTAGCTGTGCTCGGGGCCGACCCCGGGGTAATCCAGCCCCGCCGAGATCGAGTGCACGTCGAGGGTCTGTCCGTCATCGTCCTGCAGCACGTAGCTGAAGCTGCCGTGCAGCACGCCGGGGCGGCCCTGCGTCAGGCTCGACGCGTGTTCGCCCGCCGTGAGCCCGCGTCCGCCTGCCTCGGCCCCCACCATCTCGACCCCGGCGTCGCTCAGGAACGGCGCGAACATCCCGGCCGCATTCGACCCGCCACCGACACACGCCACCACCGCATCGGGTAGCCGGCCGATCCGCTCGAGGCACTGCTCACGCGCCTCACGCCCAATGACGGCCTGGAACTCGCGCACGATCATCGGGAACGGGTGCGGGCCGACCACGCTGCCGATCGTGTAGTGGGTCGCCTCGGATGAGCCCATCCAGTCGCGCATCGCCTCGTTCGTCGCGTCCCGCAATGTGCGCGACCCGGTGGTCACCGGCACCACTGTCGCGCCCAGCGTCCTCATGTTGAAGACGTTGAGCTTCTGGCGGCGGATGTCCTCCTCGCCCATGTACACGGTGCAATCGATCCCGAACAGCGCGCAGGCCGTCGCGGTCGCCACACCGTGCTGGCCGGCCCCCGTCTCGGCGATCACCCGCGTCTTGCCCATTCGCTGCGCCAGCATCACCTGGCCGATCGCGTTGTTGATCTTGTGGGCTCCGGTGTGATTCAGGTCCTCGCGCTTCAGGTAGATGTCCGCTCCGCCCGCGAACCGGGTAAGCCGCGCGGCGTGGAACAACGGCGACGGACGGCCGACGTAGTTCTTCAAATAATCCGCCAGCCGCTGCTGAAAGACGGCGTCGGCCCTGACCTCGGCGTAGGCCTCGGCCAGCCGGTTCAGCGCTCCCATCAGGGTCTCCGGCACGAACCGTCCGCCGAAGCTCCCGTACCGTCCCAGCGCATCGGGCCCGTCGAACCGGCCTTCGGACCGCCCCGCCGCCGCAGCCTCCTCGTGATTCAGACCCGTCGCCATCGGCGTTCCGCCCCTTCCACGTCCACGCGAACCATCACGTCGGCCAACCCGGACCCCACGGGCTCGCGACCATTCCGGGGCCGCTCAGTCCGCCAATTCCTCGATTGTCCCGCCCTTGCCGCCGCCCGGTCAAGGCCCCCTCTCGATCCTCGCTCGCGAGCGTTCTGATCTCGTCTCGCGCTGTCATGATTCTCCCCGCCGTGTCAGAACGCACGGCGGATGCCGGAGGATCAAGCTTGCGTCGCCACGCTGCCCGGCGGGGCCGTGCAATTCGCCGCTGCTCTTGTGTTCAGCCGTATAATGCTCACGAGCGTCGGGACCAGTCCGAGGCATCCGCCCCGACCTCTTCCGCTCCGGAATGACGGATGACGAACTGGCTTCCAGTGATCGGTCGGGCGCGATGGTCTTCGGGCAAGAAACGCGTGGCGGGCGACAGCGGCTGGTTCACGAGGCTTGCGGCGTTATCGGAACGGCCGATGACGGAGCGGGAAATCTTGACCGGACGGATGCGGGAGTCGCTCGAATGGTTCTCAGTCTGATTGCTACCATGGCGAAGCGGGTCGGAATCGTATGCGTGGTCTTCCTGATCGCCTGGCATCTCATTCACAACCAATCTTCGAAGGGCAAGGCGATTGTGCATGTGCCCAAGGCCGGTGTGGTTGTGTCGATCGATAACTTGATGTTTCCCGTGCCGAGCATGGCGGAGGCGCCGGTTGTCTGCGAGCTGTCGCCGGGGCGCCACCGCGTCAAGATTTATCACGGGCTCCTTACGCTGGGGGACCAGCGCTTCTTCGTGGAGCCGGGGAAGGACGCAGTGCTCTGGCCTTACCCTCATAACCCCGGCGCCGTGGTCTCGCCCGCGCGCCGGGGCCGTCGCGGCGGTCCGGCGCCGGCGAGCAGCCTGGCAATCCGCGTCGGCCGCTCGACCGGTGGCGCGCGGTGACCGGCACACCACACAGCCGGGTGATCCTCGAGTCGCGCCGGCGCGACTTGCCGGAGTTCCTTCAACGGCGACGCGAAGGTGCCGGGGCCTCCTCGGCCGCCTCGTCGTCGTTGGGATCGCCCGGATAGAAGTCGAAGAACCGCTGACCGGCGAAATAGTCGGCCATCGCCCGGCGCACCGCGCGCAGTTGCTTGACGAAGCGGGCGTACTGGCGGATGAGCCGCTTGCGCTCCTCGGCCGGCATCTCCAGGATGTCGGCATAATAGCGCCGTCCCCTTGCGTCGTCGTGGAAGCTCCAGAGTCGCTTGATCCGCATCCCCGAGTCCTCGTCCTCGAACTCGAGCATCCGCGCGTACTGCCGCGCCTTCATCTTCTTGGCGAACGCGATGAGCTCGGCGTCCGACTCGTAGCCGCCGGCCCGCTCGATCCAGGAGACGATCTCCTCAGTCGTCAGGCGCGGACCTTTCTCGGCGCAGAGTTCCCTCAGGCTGGCAACGATCTCGGCGGGTCCCATGGGCAATCCCCTCGGTCAGGCCGGTTCGCGGGCTTCGCTCATCCCCCGTGCGTCGAAGCCTCATATTCTTACTCTCGGGGATTTTAGCGTTCCTGTGCAGGTGTGTCGATGGACTGGCGTTCAAACCGTTCGGATTTTCACAGTTGGCCCGCTCGGCCGGGCGGATCGACATGGCCTACCCGCCGGATCGGCCATGCCTATAAGATGAATGTGGGGCAGTTGCCGCCCGTCGTTCGAGGTGCATCATGCGACAGGTATTGTGGGGCGTCGCGTTCTTGTTCGCCGGACTGACGTTCCGATCTCTGGATGCCGGCGAGCCGGGAAGTGGGATCAAGCCGAGCGCCGCTCCGGCTGGCTGCGTGGACCTCGCGGCGGCCGAGCGCGGGCGGATCGCGCTGACCTTGAAGGGCTTCCTCAGGCCCGAGTGGGGCGACTCGGCCTTTCGGGGCGTCGCTCGCCTCTGGGGCGAGCCAGTCCCTGATCCTGACCGCGACCCGTCAGCGTATGCGGCGGCCTTCGCCCGCCGCTACGGCCTTCATCCCGCGCCGTTTCCCAACGACGGCCTGCCGATGGGTCTGCGGCGCGGCGTCGGACCCGATGGGCGCAAGACGTCGGGACTCCAGATCGACTGCCTGGCCTGCCACGGCGGCTCGATCGGCGGCAAGAGCTACGTCGGACTGGGTAACACCCAGCTCGACCTCCGGCCCCTGCTCAACGACATGACGGTGGCCGACGGCCGCCGGATGCCTCCACCAACCTTCATACTCA
>JAKAUH010001054.1 GCA_021818605.1 Planctomycetota bacterium | reverse complement strand
GCTCCGCCGGTCCTTCGTGGCGACGATCTTCGCCTCGAGCTCGCGGCGAAGCGGGTCGTGCATCGGCGAGGTCCGGTAGGCGGTCCACGCGATCGCTCGCATTGACTCGTCCCACGGCAAGCCGGCGAGCACCTTGCGGGCCGCCGCGCGCCGGGCCTCGTCGGCGCCGAAGCGATCGGCGAACGTCCGCGCCAGTGCGGCGAGGGTCTCGGCCGGCGTGGACCCATCGAGGTCGACGCGAACGACCGTGTCGCCCTCGATCCTCGCCGCGCGGACCGACGCAGTGCCATTCCGCCGGGCGATGACGAGGACCGATCGTCCCGCCGGTGCCTCGCACGTCAGGTGGCGATTGATGTCGGCCGATGAACCGAGGCTCGAGCCCACCAGCCGCGCGGTGCCGCTGGCGAGGTCCAGGGTCGTCACCTCGGCCTCGACGCGATGCCCGCCACAGCGCACGTCGACCATCAGCCGGGGCGAGGACGCGGGCGGATTCGAGCCTTTCGCCCTGCCATAGCGTTCCGTCACCTCCTCGGCCGGCACGCGGGCCGACTCGGCCCAGACCATTGGGAAGAACGTGCCGGTCGGCCGATAGGTGATGGCGTAAATCGCGTTGCGTCCGCCGCCGGGGACCGCCCTGGCGGCATCGGCGACGAACCAGGCGTGATCGAGCCCCATGTCGTCCGGTTCCGCCGCACCAACGAAATGCCAGCCATCGTCCCAGACCTCGACCCAGGTATGATTGCCCCCGCGACCCGGCCATGCGGCGATCCCCGCCAGCCGCGCCGGCACGCCGACGGCGCGACACGCCTCGACCAGCATGATCGACAGCCCGGTGCACGTCGCCATCCCCTGGCGGATCGACTCGCGCGAGGACTGATCCGTCCGCAGCCGCCGCGTGTTGTACACGACCTTGTAGTCGCGGAAAACCACCCTGTTGACGAGCAGCGCCGCGTCGCCCGGCCGCTTGCAGCCGCGAATCATTGGCAGATACCGATCGTGGAACTCGGCCCGCATCGGGTCGCGCGGCTCGGTCACGCTCGCGGCCGGCAGGACCGCATCGAGGAAGATCGCATCCGGCAGACCCGCGCCCCAGGGGACCTCGCCGCGCACGCGGTCGGCCAACTCGACGTTCGACGCCAGCACCGACGGCGAGCCCTTCTCGAGATCGCGCCGCGGTAGGTACTTCATCAGGTAGGCCAGGCTCGCGCGATGATCGGGCGGGCACGCCTCGAGCTGCTTCACCCAGCCGGCCCGTACCGCCGGCGCCCGGTCGAGCGACGCCTCGACCTCGGCGTCCCACCATGCGTCCGCGGGCGCCGATCCGGCGGCCGTCACGACGAGCCCGATCCAGGCAGCGAACACGATCATGTCTGCTCCCGTTGCATGTACAACACTCGAACTGACCAGATGCTACACAGGCTCTACAGATACCCGATCCACCGCAGGTCCCTCAATCCCTCGCGGCCTCAGATCGATTGAGTCGCCGGAGGATCTCGGGCATCCACTCGCGGTGTTCCGGCTTCATGACGCATGCGCGCAGGCAGACGATCTCGTCGGCGTCCCAGGTCGCCACAGGCCGAGCGGCCTCGCACATCGCGCGGGGGAAGGTCGCCAGCGCGAGGTGCAGGTTGAGCCGCTCGGCGGCGTCGAAGAGTCTGCGGGCTCGCTTCGAGGAGTCTTTCGCCGTCGCCGCGCGCACCGCCCAGACGACGATGTCGAGCTGGGGCGGAAACAGTGGAGCATAGCGATCGTTGGCCTCGAGCGCGCGGTGCAGCGCCAGGGCAGCCTCGCGGCACGATTCCAGGCCCGATGCGAAGGCGCCGCCGGGCACGAGAGGCAGCATCCGCATCGTCGCCCAGAGTGCCGCGGCCGACGCCCCGGCGCGCGAGCACTCGAGCGAGATCTCGCCCAGGTGCAGCTCCGACGAGCTGAAGTACGTGTAGGGCGAGTCGTGCTTGTAGAACCGGCCAACGGCTGGATCGCGGAACAAAACACAGCCGCAGCCATAGGGCTGAAGCCCGTGCTTGTGCGGGTCGATCACGATCGAGTCAGCCTCATCAATGCGCCTGAACGCGCCACGCGGCTCGGGCTCGAGGTTGTCCGCCAGCGTGAAATAACCGCCGTAGGCCGCATCGACATGCACGCGGAAATCGTACCGCGACCGCAGGTCGAGCACCCGATCGAGCGGGTCGACGCCGCCGGCGGCCGTCGTACCGAGCGTCACCACCACGGTGCCGATCGCGCCCACTTCGAGCGCCTGCTCGAGCGCCTGTGCATCCATCCGACCCGTCGCGTCGACGGGCAGCTTGACGAACGGCATACCCAGAACGGCCGAGAGCCGCGCGTGCGTGTAATGCGCCTGGGCCGACGCTGCGACCGCCCGGCCGGGGCGCAGCTCGCGGCCGACCCACAGCGCCTCGAAATTGGCCATCGTGCCGCCGCCGCAGAGATGCCCCAGGTGCGGCTCGAGCCCGAACATCCGCGCGATTCCGGCGACGGCCTCCTTCTCCATTGCCGAGGTCGCCAGGCCGCCGTCGAGCGCGTGGTTATTCGGGTTCAGGCACATGGCCAGCGCATAGGCCGCCCGCGCGACCGGATGCGGCGGCTTGAGCATCTGGCCGATGTAGAGCGGGTGGTGATACGGACGGTTCTCGCGCAGCCGCTCGGCGGTCTCCAGAAGAGTCGTGCGGATCGCTTCGGGGTCGACTCGCGGTGAGAACTCGGGAAGGTTTTCAAAGCCCCGGTCGAGCGACTTCAGACACTCGGCGAGGTGGTGGAATGCGTCACCCTGGTGGTCGAACGTCATGGGGCGTCCTTCTGCAGCCGTCAGTCGTTAAAATCGGACTTCTCTCGAATGAGTTCAGCACCGCGATTCCCCGCGGTCAAGGGCGGCCGAGGATTCCTCACGACCTTCTCCGCCCCGGCCGATGACAGGAGAGCGAGGAATCCGGTCCAGGAGGGGCGGCCAGATGGTTGGCGCAGTGAGGCTTGGCGCGGTCGCGGCAACTCTCGCGATTGCGATAATCGGAAGGGCGCTCGCAGGCGATCACCGCGATCGGGTCTTGCCCCCGTACGCGGTTCAGCCGCCGGGTGCGAGCTTCGAGCGCGAGATCACTCGCCAGCAGAAGCTCCTGCTGCTGCGCGACGAGATCCATCAGACTTGCCAGGCGATCAAGGCCGCCCCGGTCCGCTCGCTCGAGATCGGCTCGGCCCGGCTGGTGGAACGGATTGGCGTGCGATTCGCCAGCGCGAGCCCGCATACGCCGGTGCCGCCGTTCCACCAGTGCCCCGAGGCGGGCGGTCCACTCACATCAGCTTACATCACACCGCTGTTTGATAGCCGGCCCGCCTACGACGCACTGATGGGATTGATCGCCCAGGCGCAGTGCCGCATCGATTTCATGATCTTCGGCTGGGGCGACGACGACGCGGGCCGGCCGGTGGCCGCCGCACTTATCGAACGCGCCCGCGCCGGCGTCCTCGTCCGGGTGATGATCGACCGCGGCGGGTTCGTCATCGGCGAGACGAATGCCCACGTCGCCCGCGGCGCCTCGTCGTTCATCGACGCCCTTCGCACCGAGCCGAACGTCCACGTGATCGAGACGCCCGACCCGGCGTTCCGCTTCGACCACCGCAAGCTCGCCGTGATCGACGACCGGATCGCCTGGTCGGGCTCGATGATCCTGACGAAGCCCGCGCTCGAGCGGTGGCACAACTTCAACTACCTGGCCCAGGGCCCGATCGTCGCCCAGCTCGACTGGGTCTTCGCCGAGCGCTGGGAATCGCTCGGCGGCTGCCGCGCGGTTCCTTGCACGCCCCCCGCGGTCGCCGGCGACGTTGTCCCGAATGCGATCGTCCGCGTGGTGCGTACCGACATCGACCCGCCGATCCGGACACTCAAGCAGGCCGTCTACGGCATGGTCGATAATGCCGAGCATCACATCTACCTCGAGAACCCCTATTTCGACGACCACATCCTCCTCAAGAAGCTGATCGCCGCCGAGAAACGGGGCGTCGACGTCCGCGCGGTGCTCACAATGCGCGGCGACGTGCCGACGATGAACAAGTACGCGAACATGACAGCCAATGCCCTGTTGAAGAGCGGGGCCCGCGTGTTCCTCTACCCCGCGATGACGCACGTCAAGGCGATGTCGATCGACGGCACGATGGTCTACATGGGGACCGGCAACTACGACGATTTGAGCCTGCGGAACAACCGCGAGCTGTCGCTCACGGTCCGCGGCCCCGTGCTGGTGCACCAGATCGAGGAGGGCCTCTTCCTGCACGACATGGCCGTCTCCGAGGAGCTGCACGCCCTCTTGCCCCTGCCGAGGGACTGGTTCATGCTACGGCTCGAATGGCCCGTCTTCTGATCGCCCCCGGGTCGATCCCGATCGCAACTCGCAACCGAGGGGTCTGGATTGCAATCCCCGTCGATTGGCGCGCCGGTTGCTGTACACACTCGGTGATCTCGCTGCGCCCATGAGTGGCCGGAATCGATCCCGACCATCTGGCTGGCTTGCGCGAGCCCGACGGTCGCGATGCAGTGCCGTGTCAAAACCGGGGAATGCGCCATGCCGCTGAAGATCGAGGATTACGCGATGATCGGCGACTGCCGGACGGCCGCGCTGGTCGGCCGGGACGGCTCGATCGACTGGCTCTGCCTCCCGCGGTTCGACTCGGGGGCGTGTTTCGCGGCGCTGCTGGGCTCGCCCGAGCACGGTCGGTGGAAGCTCGCGCCGGACGAGAAAAAAGCTGAGATCCAGAACGTCGAGCGCCGCTATCGACCCGGTTCGATGGTGCTCGAGACCGAGTTCACCACCTCGGCGGGCGCGGTCCGGGTGATCGACGCCATGGCGATGGACAGCAACACGCCGACCGTCGCCCGCGTGGTCGAGGGGCTGAGCGGCGAGGTCCCGGTCCGCTCGGAACTGGTCATCCGGTTCGATTACGGCTGGATCGTTCCCTGGGTCACGCACCACGAGCGCGGGATCGGCGCGATCGCCGGACCGGACAAGGTTCGGCTGCGGTCGTGGGTCGAGAACAAGGGTGAGGGATATGCCACCGTCGCCGACTTTACCGTACACGAAGGACAGAAGATCCCGTTTACCCTCGCCTGGCACCCCTCGACCGTCAAGGCCCCGGCGGGCCTCGACGCCGAGTGCGTCATCCACGACGCCGACGACTACTGGCGCACCTGGTCGAAGCTGTGCAGCGGCGACCCAGGCTGCCAGGA
>JAKAUH010000328.1 GCA_021818605.1 Planctomycetota bacterium | reverse complement strand
GCCTCGTGGGCCGAGGCGGAGGGCACGTTCTACCTGAGCCTGGGCTCGCCGGGCGGCGGCGTCGAGCTCCTCAAGGACCTGACGGCCCATCGCGAGGGACGCGACAACTCGCTGGCCAGCAACGAGCATTTCGCAAAGACCAAGAACAAGGTGGGAGCGGACAAGGCCCAGGCCGTCTGGTTCCTCGATATGGGCCGCCTCATCAAGCTCGTCCTCAAGGCCAACGCCAAGGGGAACGAGGCCCAGGTCCAGCAGGCCGAGGTCCAGCTCCAGGTACTCGGCGTCAATGGACTCAAGTCGGTCGGCGGCTCGCTGGCCTTCGGTGCGGGCACCTTCGACAGTCTGAGCAAGACCTTCTTCCTGGCTCCCAGGCCGACCTCGGGGATCCTCAAGCTCTTCTCGTTTCCGATCATCCGGCTTCGCCCGGAGCCGTGGGTGCCAGCGACGGTCGCCTCGTATCACACCTTTAGCTGGGATCTTGACAATGCCTACGACGCGCTCAACGAGCTGATCAACCAGTTCCAGGCGGGCATGCTCAACATCGTCGAGCAGCAGCTCGCCGGGCCCAACGGCGGCGAGCCCCTCAGCTTCCAGAAGGACGTCTTCGGGCCGCTCGGCGACCGGATCACCCTGATCACCGACTTCAAGAAGCCCGTGAAGGAAGACAGCCAGCGCATGCTGCTGGGCGTCGCGCTCGAGGACGCCAAGGCCTTTCAGGGGACGCTCAACCGGATCATCGAGCTCACCCAGAGCGCCCCGACGAAGCGGGAGTTCCAGGGCACGACGATCTACGACTTTGAGGTCAATCTGCCCAACCCCAACGCCGCCGGCGCGGCGCCCGCGCTGAAGAAGATCAGCATGGCCGTGGCGAAGAACACGTTCTTCGTCACCTCCGACACGACGCTGCTCGAGCAGGTGCTCCGGCCCGGCAATGCGCCGCTGGAGGAAAACGCCGCCTTCCAGACCCTCGTCAAGGAGATGCCTGAAAGCGCCAGCGGGATGACCTTCGCCCGTCCCGAGGAGTCAGCGCGGGTCTTCTACGACCTGGTCAAGAGCGGGCAGTACGAAAAGGCCGTCCAGCAGTTGTTCGGCGCCAATGCGCGGGGCCCGCGGCCCCAGCAGATCCCGCAGCTCGGCAAGGTCCTGGCCAACGAGAAGCTCCCCGACTTCTCCGAGTTGGTGAAGTACCTGACGCTTAGTGGCAGCTACAGCATCATGGAGGATGACGGTTTCACGATGACCGGGTTCACCCTCAAGCGGCAGGGCCCCTGACGCCGCCGTCGTTCGTTGAAGCCGAGATCCCATGGAGCCCGGACTCCGCTCCTCCTCGCCCGATCGATCGATCGATCGATCGATTGATCCGAAGTGCGGGCAGGGGCGGAGGGCCGGGCTCTCGCCGCGCCTCCCGGCTGATCCATCTCGACCGGTTCGCAGCTGGGTTGAAACCGCGACAGGAAGGAGGCACCCATCGACGCCGCTCGCGCCCTCGCCCTCCGCGGGGTCCGGACGCACAACCTCAAGGGCCTCGACCTGGACCTGCCCGCCAACCGGTTGATCGCCGTCACGGGCGTCAGCGGGGCCGGCAAGAGTTCGCTGGCCCTCGACACGCTGTATGCCGAGGGCCAGCGACGCTATGTCGAGACGTTCTCGCCGTATGCGCGGCAGTTCCTCGAGAAGATGGACAAGCCCGACGCTGACCGGATCGACGGACTCCCACCGGCCGTCGCGGTGCCTCGGGCCCGGGGGCGCGTGTCCGGCCGGGGCACGGTCGGCACGATTGCCGAGATCCACGACGCGCTTGCGCTCCTTTTTGCGCGCGCTGGCGAGGTCGTCTGCCGGTGCTGCGGGGCACGGGTGCAGCCGGCGACCACGGCGGGCGTTTCCGCCGCGATCGATGAGCTGCCGGCGGCGATGCGCTACGAGATCGCCTTTCCGCTCGATGTCCTGGCCACGACCGATCGCGAGTCGCTGGCCCGCTCGCTGGTCGCCGAGGGCTTCACCCGGATCGCCGGCCCCGATGGCACGAGCATCCGGCTGGATGATCCCGGCGCGGGGCTGCCCGGGTCAGGTCCCGTGGACGTGATCGTCGATCGCCTCGTCCGGGGCCGCGACGCCGTCGAGCGTCGGCTGGACTCGATCGAGGCCGCCTTCGCGCGGGGACTCGGCCGCTGCCGGCTCCGGTTCGGCGACCAGGCACGCACGTTCCTCCGCGGCTGGCGGTGCGGGCAGTGCGGAACCGAGCACATCGAGCCGCAGCCGAATCTGTTTCGCTTCAGCCGGTCGCTGGGCGCCTGCCCGGTCTGCGAGGGATTCGGCCAGATTACCGAGCTCGACCTCGATCGGATCGTGCCCGATCCGTCGCGGACGATTCGCCAGGGCGCGATCGCACCCTGGTCGACGCCGGCTTATCGCAAGTCTCTCGATGCGCTGCTAACCGAGGCCGATGCGCTCGACATCCCCGTCGATCGCCCTTTCAATCGCCTGGCGCCTGAACAGGTGCGCCGGGTCATCGACGGCATGCCGGGCTCGCGCTACACGGGGCTCGCGGGTTTCGTGGCGGACCTGGAGCGAAAAACGTATCGGCTGCACGTCCGGGTCTTCCTCAACCGATGGCGGAGCTATCGGACCTGTCCGGCCTGCCAGGGGGCGCGGCTGCGTCCCGAGGCGCTGGCTGTCCGGATTGGCGGCCGGAACATCGCCGAGCTGTCGGCGCTGGCGACTCGCGATGCGCGGGCGTTCCTGTCGGGTCTGGGATCGGACGCCGATCATCCGGTCGCCGCGCGGCTGCTGGGGCAGGTGGAGGCTCGGCTACGGTTCCTCGCCGACCTGGGCCTCGAGTACCTGACGCTCGACCGCTCGACCCGCAGCCTCTCGGCGGGTGAGCTCCAGCGCGTGGTGCTGGCGCGCGCACTCGGCGCTGGGCTGGTGAACACACTGTATGTCCTTGACGAGCCGGCCGCCGGGTTGCATCCCATCGAGATCGGCCGGCTGGCCGGGGTGCTGCACCAACTACGCGACCGGGACAACACCGTGGTCGTCGTCGAGCACGACCTCGAGCTGATTCGCGCCTCGGATCACGCCGTCGACCTGGGTCCTGGAGCCGGCGAGGCGGGCGGCCGCTTGCTCTACAACGGCCCGACGATCGGCCTGCCCGGTGCCGAGGGCTCGCCGACGGCCGACTTTCTCGCCGGCCGACGCCGGCCGACTGTCCCGACCTCGAGGCGTCCGGGGATCGGGCGATCAATCGAGCTGCTTGGTGCGGGTGGGAATAATCTCCGGTCGATCGACGTGGTCTTTCCGCTCGGCGTGCTCTGCGCCGTCACCGGAGTCAGCGGGGCGGGTAAGAGCACGCTGGTCGAGGAGACCCTGTTCCCCGCGCTCCGGCAGGCTCTGGCGGGCGACGCCGTCGCGGGCTGCCCGTTCCTCGAGCTGCGCGGGGCGGAGGCGATTGAGGGGGTCGAGTTTCTCGATCAGTCGCCGCTGGCGCGCTCGGGGCGCTCCAACCCGGTGACCTACCTCAAGGCGTTCGACGAGATCCGCCGGACATTCGCCGCGACCCACGACGCGCGACTGCGGAACTACGACGCCGGGAAGTTCAGCTTCAACATCGAAGGTGGGCGCTGCAATACCTGCCGCGGCGACGGCTACCTGGCGATCGACATGCAGTTCCTCCCGGACGTTCTCGTGCGATGCCCCGAGTGCCGAGGCACGCGCTATCGCCCCGAGGTGCTGGAAATCCACTACCGCGGCCGGAACATCGCCGAGGTGCTCGACATGACCGCGCGCGAGGCGTTCTCATTTTTTCGCCACCGCCCGCGCGTTCAGTCGCGGCTGCGGCCGATGCTCGAGCTGGGCCTGGACTACCTGCGGCTTGGCCAGCCGTCGGCCACGCTTTCGGGCGGCGAAGCCCAGCGCCTCAAGCTCGCCGGCTTCCTCGGCCGATCGCTCGCCGACCTGCGCCGCGCCGGCCGGCCGTCGCATCGCCTGTTCCTGCTCGACGAACCGACCGCCGGCCTCCATCCGGCCGATACCGTCAAGCTGGTCGAGGTCCTGGCGTCGCTGGTCGAGCGAGGCAACTCAGTGGTTGTCGTCACCCACAATGTCCCGGTGCTGCTGGCGGCCGACTGGATCATCGAGCTCGGTCCCGGCGCCGGCGATGAGGGCGGCCGGATCGTCGCCGAGGGTTCGCCTGAGCGGATCGCCGGCCTATCCACAGCGACCGGCGTTGTCCTGGCCCGAGCGTTGCGGTGAACCTTTACAATTAGATTTTGTCCGTAGTCCATGTTCCGTATTTCATGGTCCGTGTTCCGTTGTTTTTGAACCCGCTGCTCAGCGTATGGGCAATGATGGTCATGCACCGGGGGCTGCGGTCGGGCATATGCGGAATCGATAACCCAGCAACGGACCACGGACCACGGACAGAGAAGGGAGAAGCCGATGAGCCAGCCAACCGGAGGATACAAGGGGCCGCTGGAGAAGGTCGGCGAGTGCCAGTGGCGAATTCCTCGCAGCTACCGGCCCGACATGCGGGTCGACGGCCTGATCTTCGCCGACGACGTGCTGATCGAGCAGATCAGGAAGGACCAGGGGCCCGAGCAGGTGGCCAATGTGGCGACGCTGCCGGGCATTCAGGGGGCCAGCCTGGCGATGCCCGACATCCACTGGGGCTACGGGTTTTGCATCGGCGGCGTGGCGGCCACGGATCCCGAGGAGGGCGGTGTGATCTCGCCCGGCGGGGTCGGCTACGACATCAACTGCGGCGTCCGGCTGTTGCGGTCGAACCTCGAGTGGATCGACGCGAAGGACCGGATCAAGCCGCTGGTGGACCAGCTCTTCCGCGACATCCCCACGGGCGTCGGCCAGAGCGGCAAGTACCTGTTCGACAAGCCGAAGCTGGTTCGCCTGATGGAGCATGGCTCGGCCTTTGTCGTGAACCAGGGCTGGGGCACCGAGCGCGACATCGAGTACACCGAGGCTTTCGGCCGGCTCGACGGCGCTGATCCATCGCGTGTCAGCGATCGGGCCATCCAGCGCGGCTATGACCAGTGCGGCACGCTGGGCTCAGGGAACCATTTCCTCGAGGTCCAGGTCGTCGACCGGATTCACGACCCGGTCGCGGCCGAGGTGATGGGCCTGCACGAGGGGCAAATCACCGTGTTGATTCACTCGGGCTCGCGCGGGCTGGGCTACCAGGTCTGCGACGACTTTCTGGCGACGTTCAGGAACGCGCCGAAGCGCT
>JAKAUH010000432.1 GCA_021818605.1 Planctomycetota bacterium | reverse complement strand
TCGACTTCGGCGGCAAGCCGGCTCACCTGGTGTATGCCCTGCTCGCGGTGAACTCGGCCGAGGTCGTCCCACCGCTGCTGGCCTTGCTCCGCGCGGGGAGGGTGCCGAAGGAGCAGGACGGTCAGGTGCAGAACCTGATCGCAACGCAGGGCGGGCCGGGCGAGCTGGCCGCGGTGCTCGACCTGGTGCTCGGGGCCAGAACGCTGCCGCCGTCGCGACGTGCGGCTCTCCTGGACCTGCTCGCGCGTGCGGCCGAGCGGCGGAAGGTCGTGCCGGCGGGCGACCTGTCGCGGATCGTTCCCCTGATCACCAGCCGGGATGATGCGATCAGCGCCGCGGCCCTGCACGCCGCTGGCGCGTGGAACGTCCCGGCGATCGACGACCGCCTGGCCGAGCTCGCCGGCGCCGCGGATACGCCGGCCGCGGTTCGCTCGGCGGCCATCGAGGCAATGGCGCGGCGGGGCAAGTCCGAGAGCCGGCGCGCGATCGAGGGACTGGCCGAACGCGGCACCTCGGCTCAGGTCCAGGCGATGGCCCTGGCGGCGCTCGAGGACATCGACCCGAGCGCCGCATCCGCCCCGATCGCCGCCTGGCTCGGACGCCTGCCCGTCGATCGCGCCGCGGATGCCGCACCCGTGCTGGCGCGCGTTCTCCGCCGCAAGGACGGACCAGCGATCCTCGCCCGCGCGATCGAGCAAAAAACCGGGCCGATCCCGACCGATCTTGCCAAGCTGCTGATCCGCCAGGTTCGCTCCGCGGGCCGCGACGAACCGGCGCTGGTGGCCTCGCTCTCAAAGGCCGGCCGGCTCGACGCGGCGCCGAAAACGCTCTCGTCGCCCGAGATGGCCGCCCTGCTGGCCGAGGTAGCGCGAACCGGCGACCCCGCGCAAGGCGAGCGGGTCTTCCGCCGCAAGGATCTGACGTGCCTCAACTGCCACGCGATTGCCGGCGCCGGCGGCCAGGTCGGGCCGGGCCTCGAAAGCATCGGCGCCAGCGCGCAGCCGGATTACCTGGTCGACTCGATCCTCCAGCCGAACAAGCAGGTCAAGGAGAACTACCACGCGATCACCGTGGCCACCGACGACGGCCGGGTCTACACCGGGATCAAGCGGCGGCAGACCGATTCGGACCTGGTCCTGCGCGACTCGGAGGACCGCGAGGTGTCGATTCCCCTGGCGAGCGTCGCCGCCCAGAAGATCGCCGGCTCGATCATGCCCGCCGGCCTGGCCGACGGGCTCACTCACTCGGAGCTGGTGGACCTCGTGCGATTCCTCTCGGTGCTCGGCAAGGCCGGTCCGTATGCCGTCGGCACCAGCCGCGTCTGCCGGCGCTGGCAGATCCTCGAGCTGACGCGTCCGGTCCAGCAGCGGCTGGCACGCTCCGGCGTTGAGGCGCTGGTTCGCGAGGAAGGCGGGCTGACCTGGCGCCCGGCGTACACGACCGTCGCCGGGTTCTTGCCGCCGTCCGAGTGGCGCGAGAGATCGCGGCCGGTCGTTGCCCGGGCGCAGGCAACCGCTGGCCTGGCGCGGACGCAGCTCCAGGCGACGACCGGCGGACCGGTCCGCCTGGCGCTCGACTCGACTGATGGGCTGACGTTCTACCTCGACGGCCGCCGCGTCCAGCCGAAGGCGAAGGCGCTGGTGCTCGACCTGTCGCCGGGCCTGCATACGCTGGCCGTCGCGATTGCGGCGTCGCGTACCGACGGCATCCGATGCGTGCTCGAGGACATCCCGGGCTCGCCCGCGCGGGCCAGTGTCGTACTGGGGAAATGAAAGATGACTCACGTCCCCACCCAAGCCGATCCCGGGCGCCGCGACGAGATTCCGCCGCTGAGAGATGACAGCGCGTCGAGGACCGAGTGCTCGGCGGCGCGCCCCGCCTGCCCGGTCTGCGGCGGCCGGCTGGTCGAGCAGCGCGCCAGGCTGATCTGTTCGAACTGCCGGACGATCTGCGAAACGTGCTGCGAGGGCGGACCGGGCTGAGGGCCGGAGGTCTCCCACTCTTCAACCGACCTGTGATCGCGCGGGAGACCTGTCCTGGCCTCGGACCGGGTCAGGAGACCCGTGCCCAGCAACTTCGAGTGGAACCGCGAAGGAAGCGCGAAGGCCCGGGGAGCGAGCCCACGGCGTGTGAGGTCCCCGGCCCATTTCCTGTTCACGCTTCTCGCGCCTGTCGGGACGAAATCCAGGATTCCTGTCCCATTCGTGTCCTTCGTACTCTTCGTGGTTCCGACGCCCTCACTCTCACACGTTCAGCAGCCCGGCGCTGTACAGGTCGTACAGGAAATACGACCGATATTCGTACTCGCCGATCTGCTGGATATAAACCGTCGTCCCGCCCGGCTGCACCACGATCGACTGACCGATCGGCGCGCTGCCCGGTCCGAGGCCTCCGTTCGTGAACGCCAGGTCGCCGTTATTCAGCAGCTCCGAGCTTCCCAGGAACGACGAGTAGTTCCCCAGGTCGGCGTTCACCACCAGGGTCGCCGTCCTGTTCTGCTCGTTGAGGATCCACTCCTGCCCTCGGCTGTTGGCCGATGGGAAGAATTCATGCCGGGTGTTCCCGTCGTCGAAGACCAGCACGGTGTTGTCGTTGATCATCCGCAGGTCGTGCTGATGGCTGAACCAGGGCCAGCCCGTGCCGGGAGGGGCGATCGCCTTGAAATTGCCGCCCTTGCCCAGCTTCCAGATGACGTGGCCGTTGCCCGTCCCATTGGCGTAGTCGACCTTCACCGCCCAGTCCTGGCTGCGCAGCGAGACGACCAGGTTGCTGTCCTCGGGCGACCAGCTCACCGCGTTCGCGTGCAGCCAGTTGGCCGCGATCGGGTGATCCGTGCCCAGCCGATTGGTGTTGAGCCACCGGAACGAGTTCCACACCCAAGACACCTGGAAGTTCTGGTTGAGCACGATCACCAGGGCACCGACGAACCGCGTGGGCGTGCCGTGGTAGTTGACAACCTTCGGCGTGCTGGCGATGACGACCGTGTCGCCGTTGGGCAGTAGCTTGGCCTCGTGATCGAAGTCGAGGATCTGCGGCTTGTGGAGCGCCGCCAACTCGGCGTTGACCGCCGCGACGTTCGTCTGACGCAGGGTGTCGCCGGCCAGATTCACCTGCCGCACCGTGTTGAACCCTCCGGCGATGTGCGAGCGCTGGCCGCCCAGCATCATGACCGTGCCGCCCGGCTCGATGTTCTGCGCATAGCCGTAGAAATGGTGCGCCCGAGAATCATAGTACCAGATGACGTTCCCGTTCAGATTGGTCGCGAACGTGTTGACGTCATTTGCCGCGGCTCCGATGCGCAGCCCCATGTGGAAGATCACGCTCTGACCGCTCAGGTTCGTCCCGGGAGCCGGCGGCTGCACCACGCTGATCGGGGGGAATGTCGTTGTCGCCGGCAGGCTGCCGGTGGTGAACGACAGGGGTGCCGAGACCGTCCCGTTGTTCGTGACGTACCGCATCAGATAGGTCGCGTCGGGCAGCATGCCGGCCACGATGAAATTGGTGCTCTCGCCCGGCACGATCGGCTGCGGCGAGGAATTCTTCCACGATGGACTGGGCCCCTGCTGGGCGAACTGGACGTACATCGACGTCCCGGCGGTCGGCGGCGCGCTGAACAGCGCGACCAGGGGGTTGGCCATGGGGCTGACCACCGCGGTATCCCCCGTCACCCGCGACTGCGCCGTGTACGTGGCGACCATGGTCTCGCTCTTTTTGAGGCGGTATCCCTTCTTGACGACCACCTGGATTTCGTACGTCCCCTGCTGCATGGGGTTCCAGGTGAAGTTGCCGATCGGGCTGAAATCCTTCACCATCTGGAAGACGCCTCCGCCGCCCGGCGACGCGACGCTGAACTGATAAACGGGCCGCTTGCCGAATCCGCTGGCTGTGGCGTTCCACACCACCGGCGACCCGACATACGGCACGGCCGGCGGAATGTCGGTGAGCGTGACGGACAGTAGCCGGCGATCCTCGAGGCTCGCGCAATCCGGCCGTTGCCGCCGGGTCGCGCGAATCGCGGACAAGGAACGCCGGGCCACGGACCGCTTGCCGCACGGCTTCACGAGTTGCCACATCAGAAGGACTCCTGCATCGCGGGATGACGACAGCGCGGGCGCGGCGTCCAGTAGCGCCCGGCTGCCGAAGTGTCGTGGTGCGCCGGTCTCCTCGTGGCGCAAGAGCAACGATCGTCCTCGACGGGTGCGGTGTCGCGCGTCGACGCGGCCTGGCACGACACGGCCGGGCTGAACGCGCCGGTCGGGGGGAAGACGAATCAGGCGGGGGCGGGAGTGGGCCGGGTTCCGAGGCCGGCCCAGTCTCCATCAGTCTTCGGATATCCACGGAATTCGGCGGCGACCGCCGGTCGAGCGTGTCCGCGGTACGACGAGTCCCCTCCCTGGCACTCGGTCCGGGCGAATTCGCTCGCGCGACTCTGACCCGTGAGAAGGCTCCGGGGACCGTGTGGGGGATCCCGTTCCCCTGGTCGCCGGGCCCTTCCCGGGGCGGCACAGTTCCCTTCCCTGGCACCACATCACGCCGGAGCCGACCGACATCGATCCCCCTCCTGCGACGGGGCGATCGGTCGTTCTCCGCCGATGTATTAGAACACGCTGGCGCGCAATCGCAAGAAGGAACAGGGGGAAACTGGAGAAGCTTTGCAGAGTGACACAGTGACATTCGCCCGGCCCGCCGCCGTCGCCGTCTCACCGGATGCGCCGGCCTGCCGCCCGGACCGAGCCGAGCCGAGCCGAGCCGAACTGCCCGTCATCCCCGCTGATGGTCACGCAGCCTCGCAGACCGAGGCATTCGACCACCCACATGATCGGCAAGCAACCGACCCCGGCCCGGCACCAGCAGGCCCGGAACCCGGGCGACCCCGCGGGGCGGACCATCGGCGGGCCGGACCGGGGCGGGACGGGACCGGACGGTGGACCAGGCCAGGCCGGCGATCCGGTCAACCGGAGACCATGACACACGGGGTGGTTCGCTTCGTACGCTCTCTCGCCAACCTGGACGTTTTCCGGCGTAGTCGGGACCGGGCATCTGTACACACCCAACGAGCATGGTATGATTGCCTCAACGATCGAGGCTGCTCGCAGAGCGTCGGGTATGAAAGCAAGTCAGCCCGGAATGTCACGCGCAATAAGGTTGGCGTGACGGTTGCGCAAGAAGGTTGCGGCTATGACGTCCGTCGTGGCGGACGGCGACGGCTCACCGATAGCGTCAGGATCGACTCCCGCGTCAGCTCGGTCGCCGGC
>JAKAUH010000633.1 GCA_021818605.1 Planctomycetota bacterium | reverse complement strand
TCCGATCTGGAGCGACACTTGCTTGCATCGACTGACCCGAAGCACAACACGGTTCGGTGGACCATCGAGGGCGCTCGGCGACGCGTTCTCCACCTGCGGCCCTCTGTCCTCTGGGAAAGCGGGCCATTAGGGCCAATCGGTCCACCGCCCTTGAAACAGGCGGAAAATGGACCGATTTCCGGGACCGCTTTTTCGGGGGCGGCAGAAAATCGGTCCACAAAATCGGTCCAGAATCCCCCTGAAAACCAGGCTCGGGGACCGAATGGACCGCTTTCTCGCGGCAATAGAGGCCCGGCGCGCGAGATGGCTGTGGCGACCCCCGCCTGCGACGCCATCGACTGGCGGAGCCTCGACCCGGACCCGTTCTGAATCTGTTCAGGCACACACGCACTGGAATTGTGGGTACGCTCGTTGGATGGGCTGGGGCGACTCGGCCCCTTGGTTCGCACAGGAGACTCAGGCATGGCATCGTTCAGGAAGCACGGCAAGATCTGGTACTACCGCTACGTCGGTAGCGACGGCGTCAAGCGCGAGCGGAAGGGTTGCTCGGACAAGCGAGTGACTGAGGACATGGCTCGGGCGGCGGAGTCGGAGGCCGCTCGCATCAGGTCCGGGCTGTCCGATCCCCGGGCCGAACGAATGGCCCGGGAAGGCCGGCGGCCGATCGGCGAGCACATCGACGAGTTCATTCGCGCGATGGAAGTGGCCCGCCGCAACGCCCAGCATGTCTCGCAGACCCGGCTCTACGTCACTCGCCTCTGCGGGCTGGCCCGGGTCGAGCGGCTGGCGGATTTGATGCCCTCGGGGGATGACGGCCGCGCTCGGAAAGCTTCAGGACGAGGGGTTCGCGACCCGGACCGTGCAAGCCTACGCGACCGCGATCAAGGCGTTCTCTAAGTGGGCCTGGCGCGACGGGCGGACGGCGGATTACGCGCTGAACGCCCTGGTCAAGCCGAGCGATCCGACCGACCGGCGCCGTATCCGCCGCGTCCTGACCGACGCCGAGCTGCGAAGGCTCATCGAGATGACCCGGATGGCGCCGACCTGGCGAGGGGTCTCCGGCCTGGATCGCTCGATGACGTACCTGATCGCCTCGCTGACCGGCTTCCGCCGCGATGAACTGCTCTCGCTGACCCCCGCATCGTTTCGCCTCGATGCCCGGCCGCCCGTGGCCGTCTGCGAAGCCGGGTACACCAAGAACTCTGAGCAAGCCGAGCAACCCCTGCCGGCGTCGTGCCTGCCCACCCTGCGGGCCTGGCTGGCGTCGAAGCCGGCCCGGCGTCCGGTATTCGAGGGAGTGCCGAGGGCACGGACGGGCATGATGCTCAAGCTTGACCTGGCGCGGGCGGAGATCCCGTTCGAGACCCATGATGGCGTGATCGACCTGCACAGCTTACGGCACGGCTACATCTCGTCGCTGGCCCGGTCGGGAGTGCCGGTCAAGACGCTGCAAGTGCTGGCCCGGCATGCCGACCCCCGGCTGACGATGAACACCTACGCGCATGCATCGCTGTTCGACACCAACGGCGCGGTCGAATCCCTGCCCGACCTGCTCCAGTCTCCCCAGAAGCCCCAGGCGAACGCCGCGACCGGGACATGCGGCCCGATTTCCCACCCGCTTCCCGCCGGCCTGACGGGCTCAGACTCACAGGACCCTGGAAATCCCGGGGCGGAAGGCCCATCCATCAGCGAACGCCTTTCCCACCATTTTCCCACCGCAGGGGACTTGTCCAGGCTTGAGCCGTCTTCTGCTGGCGAGATGGGCGACGCTCCTCCTTCGGGAGCCAAAAACACGAAACCCCTGATTTCTCAGGGGTTTGTCGCGTCCAGTCTCGAACTGACTCGTCCTGTCGTCAGGGTGGCTGACGGGATTCGAACCCGCGATATCCAGATCCACAATCTGGTGCCTTAACCGCTAGGCCACAGCCACCATCTAGCAGACTGACACGATAAACCGGCCCTTGGGTTCGCGTCAAGGCGAGCGTTTCCGAGGAGGTCGCGATCGCCCGAGATGGGAAGGCCCGCGCTCTCATCCGGGACGAGGACTCGCTGGACCGCAGCGCCGCTCGCCCGGGGGCACCATTCGGGGGCTGGCGGAGGCGAGCGGACGGCCCTCCGAGAAATCCGGAGCAAGGGGTTGACAGGCCAGGATAGACTCTTGACGTAAGGCCCTGATATTGCTGGGATGAAGCCGCGATTCGCGAGCCTCCGGGGACCGAGTCGCGGCATTCGCGGAACACCCATGCCGGAGAGCGGACGGGCCGGGCAGACCGAGGCAGAATCACCATGAAGGGAACACCGACGTTGCGGATGGGAATTGCCGGTTGCGGCCAGGCGGCGCGGGTCCACCTCGACCGGCTGATGGCCGAGGAGGGAGTGGCCGTTGTCGGCTGCTCCGACCCGGACCTCGCCGCCGCAAAGGCGCTGGCGGATCGGGCCGCCTCGGCGTCCGGACGCGAGCCGGGCTCCGTGCCGTCGTTCGCCGATCATCGCGAGTTGCTCCGCCAGGCGACACCCCAGGCCCTGGCCGTTTTCGTCCCCCACCTGGCTCACTATCGCACAGCCATGGACGCATTGCAGGTTGGGTGTCATGTGTTCATCGAGAAGCCGCTGTCGACCAACGTGCAGGAGGCGGCCGACATGGCGGCGCTTGCTCGCGCGCGCGGTTTAATGGTAGGGGTTGGGCATCAGTACCGGATGGCCGCCAGCCTGGTCGAGGCGCGCCGGCGGCTGGCCGAGGGGGCGATCGGAGCCCTGCGGCTGGTCAACGCCACGCTCGCACGGCCGTGGCTGGCGACCCTGGGACAGGCGGAGAGCGCCTGGCGGTTCCAGCCGGCGGCGGCGGGCAGCGGCATCCTCGCCGACGTGGGCGATCACCTGGTGGACGCCCTGCTCTGGACGACCGGCCAGACCGCCGAGGAAGTGGGCGCGATCCAGAGCCGCCGCGAGCCTGACATCGACATCGTCACCGCCGCCGCCATCCGGCTGGCCGACGGGACTCCCGCCACGCTGGCGATCACGGGCGTCGCGCCCGGACCGCTTTTTGCCATCGAGTACTTCGGCGAGAACGGACGGCTTCGCGCCACCGACGAGACGCTGGAGGAACAACTCGCCGGCTCGCCGGCTCGGCAGGTTCCCCTTGCGCCGCCTCCGGGGAAGCGCGCGTGCAGCATCGACGGCGATTTCGTCGCCGCACTGCGGGGCCGCGGGCCGCTGGCCTGTCCGGCCGACCAGGCGCTCGATACCGTCCGGCTGCTCGAGGCCATCGCCCGATCCGCCGCCACCCGCCAGGTCGTCCGGCTGATCTGATTCGGCCTGGAGGCATGACTGGAATTCATCTGGAGTCTCTCGTCCGAGCACCGAAGAGTCGCGGAGCGGAAAGGAACCGAACGAGTGGAACGATATCGCGGTGGTCCGCATGGACCTGCCTCTGCCCCGTCTCGGTCTCCTCCGCGCCGTCATACCACCCAACCGCGGGTGCGGAATGGCCTCGAGAGACACTCAAGGTCCCGTGGCGGCCATGCCGACGATACGGGTGGAAATGCGGCCTGAACATCGCCGGTCAGCACGACTTCGATCGCGGTCATCGCGCCGGGCGCCGGCGCCGACTCATGCCGGAATCCCGCTGATTTCGATACTTGACAATGAAGTCCCCGGTTGACTACAGACTATGGGCTGCCTTCCGATCGGTCGGGTCAACACGCCGCGCCGGCCTTCCGCAACCGCAACGCACTGGTCAGGGGGCTACTCCCCGATGAACTCCCTTGGTCCGAGGACTGATCCTATGTTCGACCCTATGCGACGACTCGACACCTTCGCCGACTCCCGCGCCGCCAGCGCGTTGTTGGATGAGTGGAAGGACTCCCGCTCCGCTCCCCTCGCCCGTCATCCCGAAGAGGACGAAGCCGACGTCGAGGAGGAATTCGAGGATGAGGAAGGCCTCGACGAAGATTTTGACGATGAGGACGAGGAGCTCGACGACGATGAGGACGAGGAGTTCGACGACGAGGAAGACCTCGACGAGGAGCTCGACGAGGAGATCGACGACATCGACATCGATGAGGACGAGGACGACGATTTTGACGATGACGAGGAACTCGACCTCGACGAGGACGAGGAGGAAGACCTCGACGATATCTGATCGCCGATCCGTGAGCCCTGACCTGCGTCGCCTGGCGGCGGGCGATTGCGTGTTTGTCTGAATTCGAGGGGGCGAGCAACCGAGAGTGGGCTTGCCCTCTTCGTTTTTCCGGGACTCGCCTGCTGGTCAGCGCGCGGTGGAATCCTTATCATGGAGGCGAGTTGAAGAGAGAGCCTGACAATCGGCCGGTTGGCGGGTGGATGGACTCTGGGCTCCGGGTGGAGCCGATGCGACCGACCGGTCGTTAAGAGGGATCCCGATTCCGTCCTGGACTGGTCGAGGAACCCGGGCCGGCCCGGTCAAGGAACGCAACGCATTGAGATGGCACCAGCCGCTTCGCCCTTGGGCCGGATTCCCGTGTGGACTGGACTGGCCGGTGGAGTGGCGTTTTGACCCGATGGCCGGCACGAGGAAGGGAAACGCCGCGATGGCCGCACCTCTGGATCGCCCGGGCGATTCGTCCTCGGAACGCCCGACTCCTGAGACCTCAAGGCGCCGCCCGCGCGATCTGGGGCAGCTCGACTTCGAGATCGAGTTCCTCGGCCGCCTGCTCGAGCGGGATCCTTACTACGTGGACGCCTTGCGGGCCCAGGCGAACAACCTGGCGGCGCGGGGGCATTACTCGCGGGCGTTGCAGCTCGATCGTCGGCTGGTCCGGCTGATCCCCGAGAACGCGATCGCCTGGTACAACCTGGCGTGCAGCTACACGGTCCTGGGGATGATCGACCCGGGCTTCTTCGCGCTGGAGCGGGCGCTGGAGGTGGGATACCGATACGCCCGCCCACTGTTCCGCGACCCCGACCTCAAGTCGCTGCGGCGCGACCCGCGGTTCGAGCGGCTGCTCAGGCGGTTCGGGCTGCGGGCGTGACCCGGTCCGGGCGTTTGTGGCTGGACGAAAGGCGAAGGCGCGGGGGGACACCTGGGGCCGACGAGGGGAAACCCATGTTGTCCCCGGCGCCCCAGGCGTCGCGTCGCGTCGCGTTGCCCGCGGCATTGAAGGAACCAAGATGACGCATCACGAGTGGGAGCACGTCCAGGACGCGGCGCGGGCGATCCGGGCGCTCTGGGCCGGCCAGCCGCGAGTCGGGATCGTGCTGGGCACGGGCCTGGGCGCCCTG
>JAKAUH010000906.1 GCA_021818605.1 Planctomycetota bacterium | reverse complement strand
CGCCGGCGACCAGCATGTTGTCAGCGAAGTTGAAGATCGCGCAGTCGAATCGAATCGGATCGACATGGAAATGGACGAAGTCGCGGACATGGCCAAGGACCAACCTGTCGTAACAATTGCCCAGGGCCCCGGCCATGATCAAACCCAGCGCCACGGTCAGCGCCCGGCTCGATGCCGCACCGAGGAAGAACAACCAGTAGCAGATGATCACAGCCGCCACCAGCGAGAGGCCGGCGAAGATCAGGCTGCTGCCAGGCAACTTCGCGCCAAAGCCCCAGAGTGCCCCGGTATTCTCGCTGGTCTGGAGTTCGAGCACCCGCGGCACAACCGAGACGATGTGCCGGTGCGGCGGGCCGATTCGCGCGAAGACCATGGACTTGGTGACCAGGTCGAAGGCCAGCCCGCCTAGCGCGATGGAAGCGAACAGCAACAGTCGCCCGGGCCCCACACCGTCGCCGAACCGCCTCATTCGCCACCCTCCAGCTTCCGTGCGCAGCGGATACAGTGCCGTGCGTACGGAATCGCCTGGAGCCTCGGCCGCGAGATCGCCTCGCCGCACTCGGCACACTGGCCGAACGTGCCGTGCTCCATCCGGTCGAGCGCCTCGTTGATCATGCCCAGCGTACCCTGCTCGTTCTCGATCAGGCCCAGGGTGAACTCCTGATCGTAGTTCTCGGTGCCCAGGTCGGCCATATGCAGCGGAACGCTCGATACGCTACCGCTCGCCCCAGCCGCCGGACGCCCCAACGCCTCATCTGTCATCCGATCCAGG
This sequence comes from Planctomycetota bacterium, assembly GCA_021818605.1. Classification (GTDB taxonomy): domain Bacteria; phylum Planctomycetota; class Planctomycetia; order Isosphaerales; family Isosphaeraceae; genus JAKAUH01. The sequence goes on along the minus strand of JAKAUH010000906.1, from coordinate 4,490 downwards.
TCGCCACGCAGCCTCGATCGCAGCGTCTGGAGGATGCGACGGTACGATACCAGATCCTCATTCTTGAGAGCGCTCGCCATCTGACGTAACCTCTCGTCCTGCGGGTCCACGGAATCCGCCGACGGAGGGCCAACGGAATCCTAGACCCTCGCCCCGTCGGGGTCAATGCGAACAAGTCTCCCTCGACCAGGAAGACCCCAAGATGCAGCATCAGCCCGGGGACATCCCGCGCCAGGAGCGATTCCAGACTACACCGCGCGCGATGGCGAAAGCCACCCCCACCCCGGAACTTTCCTTCGTGGCTCATCTCCGCGAACAACTCGACACCCACTCTCAATCCGCGAACGCAAACATGGATTGCTACAGCCCGTTTGGGCCGCGGATCGGATTTGCCCCGCATGGCCGATCCGTTACGATGGGGCGGTGTGACGCATCGCCTACCGTCCCCCTGGGACAAGACCCGGAGACGCCATGACCCACGGTCCCGGCTCCAGCAAGCTCATCTTCATCACCGGCGCCACCGGGCTGGTCGGCGGCCATGTCGCCGAGGAGGCCTTCCTGCGCGGGCATCACGTCCGCGCCCTGGTACGGCCCAGCAGTGACACCCGATGGCTCGACCGCCTGGGCGCCGAGCGGGTGGTCGGCGACATCGAGGACGCCGACGCGCTTCGCAACGGCGCCGCCGGTGCCGATTGGATCATCAACTGTGCCGCCAAGGTGGGCGACTGGGGCACACTTGCGGAGTTCCGCCGGCTCAACGTCGAGGCGCTACGGCTGTTGCTCGACGCCGCCTGCGATGCCCGGGTCGAGCGACTGGTCCACGTCAGCTCGCTGGGAGTGTATGAGGGCCGCGATCATCACGGCACTGACGAGACGACGCCCCCGGCGACCAACTCGCTTGATGCCTATACCCGCTCGAAGACCGAGGCCGAGGCCGAGGTCCTTGACTACGTGAAGCGCCGCGGCCTGCCCGCGGCGATCGTCCGGCCTGGTTTCATCTACGGCGAGCGAGATCGAACAGTGCTCCCGAAGCTGCTGGCCAACCTCCGCCGCGGCACCTTCGCCTTTTTCGGCTCGGGCGAGCAGCGGCTCAACTGCGTTTACGTCAAGAACCTGGTGCATGCCATCTTCCTGGCCGCTGAATCGCCCATGGCCGTCGGCGAGGTCTTCAACGTCACTGACGGCCAGCCCGTCACCAAGAAGCAGTTCGTCGGCCGGGTCGCCGAGCTCGCCGGCCTGAAGATCCCTACCCGGCATATTCCACTGCCGGTCGCGCGGGCCCTGGCCACCGCTGTCGAAGGAGTCGCCAGGCTCATCGGGGCCAGCAAGCCCCCTATTATCAACAAGGCCCGCTACAAGTTCCTCGGCCTGAACCTCGATTATTCCATCGAGAAGGCCCGCCGCGTGCTGGGCTACCAGCCGCCGTACACTTTCGAAGAGGGTATCACTCGCGCCATGGCCGAGCATCGGCAGGGCGCGAACCAGGAACCCGCCGCCGCGGCCGCAGGATAACCCCGCGACCGGCGCCGGCAGCCGCCGCACCTTCTCCTCACGAGAGGGGGACTGGCTACGAGTCTTCGTGGTGCCTGTCCCCATTTCGTCAGGGCCTCCAAGCCGACCACCATCCAGGAGCCACCCCCATGAGCGCCAATGTCCCGGGCCGTCGCGTCGCCGTTCTCGTCGAGAAGTTCTACGAGGACCTCGAGCTGTGGTATCCAGTCCTCCGACTCCGTGAGGCCGGCTGCGAAGTCAAGATCGTCGGTCCCAAGGCTGGCGAGACATTCGCCTCGAAGCACGGGTATCCAGCGAAGTCGGAAGTCGCCGCGACTGACGTGAAGGCATCCGACTTCGACGCCATCGTGATCCCCGGCGGCTACTCGCCCGACCACATGCGGCGCCATCCCGCAATGGTCGACCTCGTCACCCAGGCAGCTCGTCAGGGCAAGGTCCTCGCGGCGATCTGCCACGGACCCTGGATGCTCTGCTCGGCGAAATGCCTCAAGGGCCGCAAGGTTACGGGATTCTTCGCGATTCGCGACGATGTCGAGAATGCCGGTGGAGTGTGGGAAGATGCCGCGTGCGTCCGCGACGGCAACCTCGTTACCAGCCGCACTCCCGACGATCTTCCCGCGTTCATGCAAGGCATCTTCGCTGCCCTTGAGGAAGCCGGCCGGAAGTGACCGATCGGCGCCGCGGCGGTGAACCTGGCGGGCCGACCGATGGCCGGGCTTCCGGACGCCCGGTCGGCCCCTTATCGCCGGCTTGCCAGCACCTGGACCAGTTCGTCCGGCTCAACTGGTTTGACCAGGTAGGCATCGAACAGCAGGCTGGTAGACTCCTCGGGAGCGTAAGCCGAGAGGGCCACCAGCGGGATGTTCGTCTGGCGCCGCAGCTCTCGAGCCACGGCGTAGCCATCCACTCTCGGCAGGCCGACATCGAGGATTACCAGGTTGGGCCGGAGGCGAAACGCCTTCTCGAGCGCCTCCTCGCCGTCGCGCGCCAGCTCGACAGCGTACCCCGCCCGGCGCAGGAGGATCTCGGTGCTCCGCGCAGCATCGATATTGTCGTCGACCAGGAGGATTCGTCGGATCACCGGCGGATTCCCGAGTGAGTCTCCGACGTTGATGTCCGATTGAGTCTCGGAACGTCCGGCCGCCGCGATTCCCTCAGTCGTCCACCTGGCCGCCGGGATGCGCGACGCCTCCGCATGTCCGTCCGCGCCCGGCTCTCGCCATTGTTCCGCCGCGACGCTCGTGGGCAGGCGGATCGTGAACACCGCCCCCTGCCCCGGTCCGCTGCTGGCTCCATCGAGCGTCCCGCCGTGCAAGCGGACCAGGTGGCGGGCGAGCGTCAGGCCGATGCCCAGGCCACCCGGGGATCGGGCGAGCCCCTGGTCGGCCTGAACGAACATCTCAAAGACCCGCTCCAGCATCTCGGAAGACAATCCGGGACCGTCATCCTGGACCTTGACCATCGCCTTGCCGCCTTCGAGTCCGAGAGTCAGCCCAATCCGGCCGCCAGGATCGGTGAACTTCGCCGCGTTCGACAACAACGCGACAATTGCCTGTTCCAGCCGGACAGGGTCCCCTGATAGCAAGATCGACGCTGGGTCGGCCGTGACGGTCAGCGTATGCCGGCGAGTCTCGATCAATGGCCTGACCGACTCGATCGCCCGGGAGGCGATCTCGACCAGATCGATCGAGGAAGGGTGCAGTTCGATCCGATTGAGCGAGATCCGCGACACATCCAGCAGATCGTCGACGATCCGCTTGAGCACGGTCACCTGGCGCTCGATCATATCGCGGGTCTCGCGCGCGACCGAATCCGTGGACGGGAGCAGATCGCGAAGGATGTACACGCCCGTCAGGATCGGAGCCAGGGGATTGCGGAGCTCGTGAGAGAGCATTGACAGGAACTCGTTCCGACGGCGATCGACGGCCACGAGCTCCTCGGTCCGCGCCCGGAGGCGTTCCTCCATCAGCTTGCGCTCGGTCAGATCGCGCATGACCTTGACGAAACCGCGCAGCTCGCCCGAATCGTCCCGAACCCGCATGAGAACTCCGCTGCACCAGAATCGGGAATCGTCCTTCCTGACGTGCCAGCGGTCATCGGAGGCGCGACCCCGCGCGGTCGCCTCGGCCATCTCTCGCTGCGGGACGCCTTTCTGACGATCTTCGGTGGTGAAGAAGATTTCGATTGACCGGCCGATCACCTCGGACTCGGAGTAGCCGAGAATCCGCTCGGCGCCAACGTTCCAGGTCGCGACGCGACCCTCGGGATCGACGAGGATGATTGCGTAATCACGCGCCGAGTCGACCCAGGCGGCCAGCAGCTCACCGGTCGGGTCCATCGAGGTCTTCTGAGGATCGATGGTTGTCATGAAAAACGCGCCAGGCGTGGCGATCAGGTCCCTACGGGTGGTTGTTCATCCGGGCAGAGGGTTAGGCCCAGAGCGTCGGCCAGCTTGTCAGCCGTGGTCAGGTTCAGCCCGCGCTCTTCGTTGAGAAAGCGCTGGACCGCGTCCACCGACACTCCCGCTTGCTTCGCCGCGGCGTAGGCCGTGAGGCCACGTTCACTAATGGCTTCCTTCAGGCCCTTACTGATCGGGCCCCCATCATCCCGCTCCAGCTTCCGATCGCTCATGGGTGAATCTCTCCTCGGGATCGACCCACACTGGTCGAATATTCTGACCCTACAACTGTCGCAAGTTATATGCCATTTGACGCGTAATCCGTTTGGCGGATAATCGCAGTGGCGGCCCAGATTGAGGAAGCCGCATGGTTCTCCGGATTGTCGGAGGGGGCGGACGTCCGCTATGCTGTCGGCCTGCGCCCAGGATCCCCGGCGATCCCCGCACGGCCGGCGTGGCGGAATGGCAGACGCTCAGGACTTAAAATCCTCTGGTGGGGAACCACCGTGTGGGTTCGAATCCCACCGCCGGTAATGATTTACGACAAATCGAGGAATTGACACAGGAATTGCTGCGCTGC
>JAKAUH010000853.1 GCA_021818605.1 Planctomycetota bacterium | reverse complement strand
TCATCACCCTCACGGCGCGGCAGCTTCGCCCCGAGCTCCTGATCATCGCGCGGGCCGAGCAGGCCGCGACGGTGAGGAAGCTCAAGCACGCCGGCGCCAACCATGTCGTCCTGCCCGCCGCGATCGGCGCGCACCGGATCGTGTCGCTCGTCACCAACCCGGCCGCCGTCCAGTTCGCCGAGCTCGTTACCCAGCGCACCAGCCTGGCGATCGAGATGGATGAGGTGCCGGTGCTGCCAGGCTACCCCCTCGCCGGCCACAGCGTACGCGATGCCGACATCAAGCGCCGGACCGGCGTGATCGTCGTCGCCATCAAGCACGCCGACGGCCGCCTCTCCTTCCCGCCCTCCAGTGACGAACTCCTCGCACCGGGCGACAGCATCGTCATCCTCGGTCGGCGCGAGAATCTGGAGATATTCCGGCAGCAATTTATGCATAACATCAGTCAGTAGTGAGTAACCGATGTTCGGCGGGTGGTCGAGGTGGAGAGAGCGGAGATATGCACGAGCGAACGGAGATCGCGTGGCTGGGCCTGCTCGCGGGGCTCGCGCTCGGGATTCTCGGGCGAGCCGCGGGCGCGGGGGATGGAGTGAAACCGGAGGCGGCGTTCGTGGCGCGACTGGTGCATCCCGACCGTCAGGCGGCCGAGGTGATCCGGCTGTTTGGAGGTGCGCGCTGGGCGGATCCGGCCGCCGCGCTGGCGGCCTGGAAGCAGGCACGGCCCGCGGCGTCCGACCGGCCGATCAACAAACCGGCCGAGGCGATGATCGCCATGTTCAACCGGGCGATGGTCCCCGAGTGGCGCGCGTTCGACGGGGCAGAGTTGCGATTCACTGTCGGAGCCGATGGTGGATCACTCCAATGGCTCGCGCGCGTCCCTCACGACCACGATGGGATTCTCGCCGCGGCGATCACCGCGATGCGGCTCACGTATCCCGAGGATCAGGCGATCCTCATCGGCGGGCGGAAGCATCCGGTCGCACACCTGGGCCGATCAGGCGTCCCGCTCGCCGCGCAGGATGGGTCGCTCGTCGTCGTCGCCGGCTCGCGCGAGGCGCTCCGTCGCGGCTTCGAGAATAATGCGCGAGGCGACCGCCTGGACCACCGCGGGATTCCTCGCAGGCCGGCGCCGGAACCAGACATCGCCCTGCCCGACTCGGGCGTTGTCTTTCGCCTGCTGCCCGACGCGCTGCCCGAACCTGGCGCGGCGGGGCTGGCGCTGGCGCTGGCGCCGGCTCGGGCCGTCGAGGCCCTGCGTGCGCTGGGATGCCGTCGCATCGATGGGACCGCGTGCCTGAAGGACGGTACGCTGGCCCTGGACGTGAGGTCGGCCCTCGACGCCGCGCCGAAGCCTCATCCGGTCGGGCCGGCTGTTGACCCGCCGGTGGTCGAGGCTGGCTGGCTCGAGTCGCTGCCGTCGACCGGTGTCATGGCGTTCGCGTCGATCGCGGTGGATCGCCGCGCGCCGGCCTGGGACCGCGCGTTCACCCTGGCGGATCGGGTCGAGCGGGTCGATCGAGCCCGCGGCGGGCTGAGCCCGCTGAGGGTCCGGCTCAACCTGATGGCCGCGGTCGTCGGGCTGAAGCTCGAGGCCGACCTGCTGCCCCACTTGCGCGGGATCTCCATCGCCCTGGCCGGACGGACCGACCGACCCGGCCGCGTGACCGGCACACTCGTCGTCCTCCATCTGGACGACTTGGAGGTCGCGCATCGGATCGTACGCGAGACCTCGGCGCGGGTCGCCGCTCTCATGCGGGGTCAGGTGCCCGCGGCGACGGACGCGGCTGCCGGCACTCGCGCCGTGGTCGTTCGCGCGCATGAGAGCGACATCCGCCTGGCCTGGGGCGATGCGAGGGCCCCCGCGAACTCCGACGATCCGCCCCCTGCCGGTCAATCCATGGCCGACGTCTGCCGCGGCTGGGTCGCGGAGGGCCGCCCGGCGCCCGCGCGGGTCGGCGCGTTCTGGCCGGGCCGACTCTGGCAGCCACCCGCCCGCGCGAAGGCTGCCTGGCCCGCCGACTCGCTCAGGGTACTTGCCAACGATCCGCCGGCCGTCTGGTGGGGCTGGAACGAGCTCGACGGCACGCGTGACCTGGTCCGCTGGGGCGGGCTGGATCAGCGGATGCGGCAGTTGCTCGCGACGCTCCCGGCACCGGCGCAATAGGATGGGTCGCAAGGGAGCGGGTTCCGTTGTCCGGCCGGGTTCCGAGACTCGATTTGGCCCGGGTCATCGTTGAGCGCGGGTCTCCTGACCCGCGCCCAACAGGCCCCGCATCCCGCAGGGGAATGCCCGCCGGTCGAGGTCTCGAATCGGTGGCCGATGCCCACTCTACAACCGATCTCCGAGCTTTCCGGGACAGCCTCTCACCGGAACAACCGCGGCGCCAGGTCCTTCAGGTAGTGCCGCCAGTTGATCCATGTGTGCCCGCCGCCGCTGATGTGCAGCTCGTGCTTGATCCCGTGCTTCTCCAGCATCTCGGCCAGGTGCTTCGAGCCCTCGACGAGGAAATCCTTGTCGCCGACGCTGATCGACAGAATCCTGATCGACCTGTTGATCCGATCCGCGTCCTTCAGGAACACCTCGTACGGCTTCTCGCCGTCCTCGGCATTGCGGCGGAACACCGCGGCGCTCCACAGCCCGACGTAGGCAAATTGATCCGGATGCGACGACACCACCCGCCACGTCTGGCCGCCGCCCATGGATAGCCCGGCGATCGCGCGGTGCTCGGGGTCGCTGTGCACGCGGTAGTGCTTCTCAACGAACGGGATGATCTCCCTGAGCAGCTCGTCGGTGAACCGGTTCTGCATCGCCTCCATCGCGGCGCGGAGCTCGGGCGACGGCGGCGATCCGGGCGTGAACCGGGGCATGTTGGCCGGTCGGGGCAGGCTGCCGTTGGGCATGACCACCACCATCGGCACGGCCTTCTTCGCGGCGATCAGGTTATCGAGGATGAACCCGGCGCGGCCGACGTTCGTCCAGCCGCGGTCGTCGTCCCCCGCGCCATGCAGCAGGTAGAAGACCGGGTAGCGTTCGCTGCCCCCCTCGTAGCCCGGCGGCGTGTAGATGTGCACGCTCCGGGTCTGGTCGAGCGTGTGCGAGCGATAGAACGCCTGGCGGACCTCCCCATGCGGCACGTCGGCCTTCAGCTCCTCGAACTCGGCCGCCTCGCCCGGGACGAGGAACATGCTGTCGAGGCTGCCGAGCCCCTGCTTGATCATCGCGTTCTTCGGGTCGATCGTGCGGACGCCGTCGACGGTGAACGTGTACGTGTAGAAATCCGGCTCGAGCGGTCCGACGGTGAGCGACCAGACGCCCTTGTCGTCCTTCGTCATCTGGCCGCGGCCGAAGTCGCCGCCGACCGAGACCGCCTCGGCCTTCGGCGCGTAGATGCGGAACGTCACCTTGTGATCGGGTGCGACCTCCGTCGACTTCAGCATGTCGTTGGGCGTCCTGGGCCGACGCGGCCCCTGGGCCTCGGCCCGGCCGGCGGCCAGAACGAGAACCACCAGGCCAACCAGGCCGACGAACCGTGGACTTCGCGCAAACATCATGGCTGCGTCTCCTCCGGTGCGTGGAACGGGGCGATGTCCCGGCCGCGCGGGACCAACCAGCGCGACGATCACGGGACTCCGCCCTCTTACCTCAGCGACGAACCGCGGTGCGAGTTCCCGAGGGATCCCGGACAAAACCGGGACCGGTCGCGACAGAACTGGATGGAACCGACACCACGCGGACAGGAACAGGAGCCGATCCCCTGGTTTTCCTTCAAGTCGCCCTCCGTCACGGCTTCTCCAGCGCGGCCGGGACCTTGAAGGCGTCGGCCGGCAGGGTGACGTTATGCTTCACCTCGGTCAGCGTGATCTCGAACGACTTGCCATCCAGGTTTTGCGTCAGCTTGAAGGGGAAGAGGATGCCGTCGATCTTGCGGTAGTCGGAGGGATACGTCTCGGCGGTGATCTCGCCCCTCGGCCCGATCGCTGTCTCGACCTCCTTGACGAGGAGGTGACTCGCCCTGTCGTAGTATCGCGTGATCGGCTTGCCGGCCTTCGGAGTCAGGACCAGCCTGTAGGCCGGCTTGCCGTTCACGTTCTCGACTCCTGTGCATTCCACCTTGCTGAAGCGATCCTTCCAGCGGATCTCCTCATTGAACAGCGCTTCGCCGAGGAACTGGTCCTTCTCGTCCCCCTCGAGGAGCCGATCACCCAGCGCCGGTGAGGTTGTCCACGCGGTCTTTCCGTCGGTCCCCCGGGTGATCAGATTCTGGCCGATCTCGGTCACCACGACCATGCTGCTGGGCGACGCCTGGGTGAACGTCATGGTCCCCTTGACGTTGGCGCCGGCGATCTCGAGGGTCCCCGTGGCGGTCCGGTTCCTGAGTTTCTCGTAGGCCGCCATGCCGCCGGTGGCCTTGACGTAGTCCTCGAGAACGGTCTCGGCCCTCGGCAGGTCATCGGCGCGGGCCGAGCCCGACGGCGCCAGGGCGGCGGACACCAGCGCGATCAGCCAGGCGAACGCGGTCGGGGCGGATGCACGACGCATGGACGGAATCTCCGGGAACTCGGAAGGTTGAAGTGAGTGGGAAACGACGGGGCCGGTCGAGTTGAGTCAGGTCAGGTCAGGTCAGGTCAGGTCATCAGGAATCGTTGCGCAGGAGGGCCGGTACGTCGATTCATCGAAAATGCGTCTCCTCTCCATGGGACAACCGAGCCTAGCAGAGCCACCCTGCCCCGCCAAGCGGGACGTCGCCCCGAGACGGCGGGTGGCTATCATCCGGACGAGGACGTTCCCCACGCGCGCCGTTCGTAGAGAAACCAGGCTGGACCGTTCATTTTGGAGGATCAAACCTTGTGGCTGCCCCCGATGATGACACGGCGGCGGATGGCCGCTTCAGGGTTGGCACGCACCGAAATGCCGGCCATGATGGGGGGGTTCGCGGGAATCGACCTCAGGAGGCTGTCATGATCCGATCGGCGCGATGCCTGCTGATGATGGCCGCCGCGATACTGGCGGGGCTCACCGCCCACGCTGGGGAGCCGGCGAAGGATCGCGCCGCGGCGACGGCGGCCGAGTTCGAGAACCGCGTCCGACCGCTGCTGGTCGAGCACTGCTTCAAGTGCCATGGGCCAAAAAAGCAGGAGTCGAACCTGCGACTCGACTCGCGGACCGCGATCATGCAGGGGGGTGACAGCGGGCCGGCCGTCGTGCCGGGCAAGCCGGGCGAGAGCCTGATCGTCCAGGCAATCCGACGTCAGGGCGACCTGCAA
>JAKAUH010000941.1 GCA_021818605.1 Planctomycetota bacterium | reverse complement strand
GCCGCAAAAGGGCTCGTCGGGACTGGGCTGACGGGTTAGCTCGGTGCCTTTCTTGGGGTGGTGGCCGACGACCGGCGGCTTGTCGAGCGGGCTGGGCAAATACGCGGCCACCGCGTCGAGCAGGCGCTGGACGCCGACATAACGGAGGCTGGACCCACAAAGGACCGGGTGCACCTGGCCGGTCAGGGTGGCCCGCCGCAGCGCGGCGACGATCTGGTCGGTCGACAGCTCGGCGCCCTCCAGGTGCGCCATGTACGCCTCGGTGAACGTCTCGTCCTTGTCCGAGAGGGCATTGAGCATCTTCTCACGCCAGAGGTCGGCCTCGGCGCGGACGGACTCGGGGATCTCGACCTCGCTGATCGACGAGCCGAGGTCCTCGGTCTTGTAAAAGAGGGCGCGCATCGTGATCAGGTCGATGAGCCCCTGAAATTCGCCCATCGTCCCCTCGGGTCCGGCGCCGATCGGGATCTGCACGGGGATCGGATGGCTGTCGAGCAGGCGTTCCTCGATCTCCAGGTAGACGCGCTCGAACTCGGCGCCGATGCGGTCCATCTTGTTGATGAAGCAGATCCGCGGCACGCGGTACTTGGCCGCCTGGCGCCAGACGGTCTCGCTCTGCGCCTCGACCCCCTCGACGGCCGAAAACACCACGACGGCGCCATCGAGCACGCGGAGAGACCGCTCGACCTCGGCGGTGAAGTCCACGTGCCCGGGGGTGTCGATGATGTTGATCGTGATCGGCTGCCCGTTGGCGTCCTTCCAGTGGCAGGTGATGGCCGCGGCGACGATCGTGATCCCGCGCTCGCGTTCCTCCTCGAGGTAGTCGGTCGTGGTGTTGCCCTTGTCGACTTCCCCCATCCGGTGGATCTCGCCCGTGTAGTACAGGACCCGCTCGGTCGTCGTCGTCTTGCCGGCGTCGATGTGCGCGATGATGCCGATGTTGCGCACATAAAGCAGCTCGGAATGGGCGGGATCGCTCTCCATGGTCGCCTCGTCTCTCTCCAGTGCCAGAGGCCGGGCGGCGTCTTGGTCCGGGCCGCGGCCGCCGACGGGCGGAGCGGTCCCCGGCCGTTGCGCCGCGGGACGTCAGACCTCCAGCTTAGCGACCGATGGCCGGGGATGCAGCGCTTCGTTTCCACATCCCCGTCCTCGACAGCACTCCCAGCGCCGCGGTTCGTCCGCGGCGCTGGCGTCCGCCACAGGGCGGCAGGCCCTGGGCGGACGTTTCCTCGCGTTCGATAGGAGAGCCCGGAAGCCCCGTCGGACCGCCGGAATCCTCACTCGGCTGGCGGCAGTAGTACGGTGTCGATGACGTGGATCACGCCGTTGGAACACTCGATATCCGCCTGGACGACCTTTGCTCCATTGATCATCACATGACCGTCCTTGACCTCGATCTTCGCCCACTTCCCCTCGGCCGTCTTGACGGACTTGCCGTCGAGCTTCACCACGTCGGCGGCCATCGCCTTCGCCGGAATGACGTGGTACTTCAGGATCGCGACCAACTTCTCCTTATTCTCCGGCTTGAGCAGGCTGTCGAGCGTCCCCTCCGGCAGCTTCGCGAACGCCTCGTCGGTCGGCGCGAGCACCGTGAACGGCCCCTCGCCCTTGAGCGTGTCGACCAGCCCGGCCGCCTTGACCGCCGCGACCAGCGTCTTGAACTTCTCGGCGGAGACCGCCGTGTCGACGATGTCCTTCTTGTCGCCGGCCAGAGCCAGCGCAGGGGCCGCCAGGATCAGGAGAGCGGACGCAGTCAGAAACTTGCGCATGATGTTACCTCCACGGTAAATGCGTAACGGTTCATTAAATCCTCGGACGAGCTGAATTTGATGGGTGAGCAACTCAACTCTTGCCTCGCCGCCGGTGTTGTAGGCCGAGGCCGGCGGGCGTCCAGAGCCGTTTCCAGGAACTTCCGCCGGATTTCGAGAACCATTCCGACGGCGGTCGGTGCGCGTCGCCGCTCGAAGGCGGCGAAGGTCCCACCGCCGACAGGCCGGCCCCGCCGGCACGCTCGTCAACGATCTCGATGCTGTGGATGGCGCGGCCAACGACACCTGCGCGTGGATTCCCCGTCGATCCGTTGGTTCATCGACAGGGGAAGTCGGCCACGCTATCGAGCGCCTGGGTGAGTGCGGACAGCCGATGAAATGACCGGGTCCGCCGCGTCCGGCCCGGTGCGCTTGTCAGCCTTGCCAGCGATCGACTAGACTCTGATAAAGATCCCCGAGTAAGACGACCGCGCCTGGCGGATGAGGAGGGTACTCGCCGATGCCGCGACGGAACTATCTGGCCCTGGCGATGATCGCGTCCATGGGCCTCTTCTCCTGGGAGGCCAGCTACGGCGGCAAGCCCCGCGACGAGATGCTGGAGCTCTACGGCCTGTTTGTCGACGCCGTCGAGAAGGTCGAGGTCAACTACGTCCGCCCCGTCTCACGCCGCGAGCTGCTCGAAAGCGCGCTCGAGGGCATGCTCCAGCAACTCGACCCCCACTCCACCTACATCAACACCAGCGACTGGACCCAGTTCCGCCGTCAGCTCGAGGGCAAGTTCGGCGGCATCGGCATCCAGGTCGATGTCGACCGCGAGACCCAGCGCCTTCGCGTTGTGGCGCCGATGGTCGGCACGCCGGCGTATGAGGCCGGCGTCCTGGCCGGCGATCAGATCATGGAGATCGACGGCCAGTCTTCCGAGGGCATGAGCCCCGACCGGGCCGTCGAGGTCCTCACCGGCCGGCCTGGCACGCCCGTCAAGCTGACCGTCCTGCACGAGGGGATCAAGGAGCCCGAGACCGTCACGATCACCCGCGCCATCATCGAGGTTCCCAGCATCCTCGGCGACCATCGCAAGCCCGACGACCAGTGGGACTTCCTCATCGACAAGGACCGGAAGATCGGCTATGTCCGGATCTCCAGCTTCGTCCGCACCACCGCCGACGACCTCAAGAAGGTGCTCGACGAGCTGAAGGACCAGGGGATGCGCGGGTTGATCCTCGACCTCCGCGACGACCCCGGCGGCCTGTTGAGCGCGGCCATCGAGGTCGTCGACCTGTTCCTCGATCACGGCGAGATCGTCAGTACCAAGGGGCGCAACACCGCGCCCAAGACCTATAGCGCTTCCAGGGACAGCCCGTTCGATAACCTGCCGCTGGTCATCCTCGTGAACCAGAACTCGGCCTCAGCCTCCGAGATCGTCTCGGCCGCGCTCCAGGACCACCACCGCGCCACGATCGTCGGCCAGCGCTCGTATGGCAAGGGCTCGGTGCAGAACATCTTCGAGCTTGATGACGGCAACAGCGTTTTGAAGCTCACCGTGGCCAGCTACTACCGCCCCTCGGGCGAGAACATCCACCGCTTCAAGAATGCCCGCGCCACCGACAAGTGGGGCGTCTCGCCCAACCCCGGCTGCGAGGTGAAGCTCACCCCGGTCGACTACCACAAGTGGGCGATCGGTCGCCACGACCGCGACCGCGCCGCCGGCCACCGTCATACGCCGGCGCCAACCGTCAGGTCGGAACCCGCCAAGGACGGGGACCAGGCCGAACCCGCCGGCGACAAAGAGAAGGACAGGGACAAGGCGAAGGCCGAGCCTGCTCAGGACCAGAAGCATCCCGCCGCGAAGCGGCCGAATGAACCGTTTGTGGACAAACAGCTCGACAAGGCGCTCGAGATCATCCGCGGCAAGCTCGCCTCGAAGGCCAAGGCCGCCTGACCCGAGCCGACCGACCCGAACAAGCAGGCCGCGATCAGATGGGGACAGGCGCCGCGAGTCCGAGGTGCCTGTCCTCATTGTGTCGAGGCCTGTCCGGTCTTCTGAGGCGACGCATCTGTGGAGCAGACGGACCTCCTGCTGGCGATCGAGACCACCTGCGACGAAACGGCCGCCGCGGTCATCGAGGGTCCGCGGCCGCCCGATGTGGGCGTGCCCTGGGTCCGGTCGAGCGTCGTCGCGTCGCAGGTCGGCCTGCATCAGCGCTATGGGGGCGTCGTGCCCGAGATCGCCTCGCGGGCCCACGTCCGCCAGGTGCTGCCGATGATCGATGAGGCCCTCGTCCGCGCGGGGGTCGCGCTCGCCGAGATCGACGCGATCGCCGTGGCGACCCGCCCCGGGCTGGTCGGCGCCCTGATCGTCGGCCTGACGGCGGCCAAGGCGCTGGCGCTGGCGCTCGATGTTCCGCTCGTCGCGGTCGACCACCTGGAGGGCCATCTGTACGCCTGCCAGCTCGCGCACCCCGACCGGCAGGTCTATCCCTGCATTGGCCTGGTCGTCTCGGGGGGGCACACGAGCCTCTATCGCTGCGACAGCCCGCTCGAATCCACCTTCCTGGGCGGCACGACCGACGACGCGGCTGGCGAGGCCTTTGACAAGGTCGCCAGCCTGATGAAACTGGGCTATCCCGGCGGTCCGGCGCTCGAACGCCTGGCGCGCGGGCGCAACCCGCGCGCCTTTGCGCTGCCGCGTTCGTTCCTCCACGACGACCGGCCGATCTTCAGCTTCTCGGGGCTAAAGACCGCCGTGCTCTACGCCCTGCACGGGCAGAACGCGCGGTCGGACGAGGTCCTGCTCGACGAGACCGGCCTCGGCGACCTGGCCGCCAGCTTCCAGGAGGCCGTCGTGGATGTCCTGGTCGCCAAGACCCGCCAGGCGCTCGTGCGCTCGGGCCTGAAGCGCCTCGGCGTCGGCGGCGGCGTGGCCGCCAACGCCCACTTTCGCGAGCGGATCGCCGCGATGGCGGCCGGGCTGGGCGTCGACCTCTTTATCCCCCCGCCGTCGCTCTGCACCGACAACGCCGCCATGGCGGCCGTCGCCCTGCCCAGGCTCCACGCCGGACAGGTTGCCGACCTGGATGCGGACGTCACCGCCGGACTCGTCCGCCCGGGGCGCAAGCCGTGAGGGGCGCAGGCCCGCGGGTTTCAGAGTCGATCTCCCCCGTAGTCAGGCCGATCCTCGCGGCCGTAACCGCACCGGCGCCAGGTCAGCCTGCGAATTACCGGTCCCGCCGCTCGCGGACGGCTCGCCCAGGCGAAACGAGCGCTGGTGCGCCTCCAGTTCCTGCCGGCGGTGCAGGGCCCGCGCCTGACCCGGCGGCACGGCGCCCGCGTGAGGACCCTGATGGAATCGTCCGGGACGCGCATGCGGAGTATTCATCGACATCTGTCTCCGGTTGGCAATCGAGGAGTTGCGCCGAATCCAGTCGACGCGCCACTTTCTTCCTCGGGCCTCTTGCCCATAATGTTTCTACAGCTCGCCCAGGCTAATTGTTTTGCCC
>JAKAUH010001170.1 GCA_021818605.1 Planctomycetota bacterium | reverse complement strand
CACCGGCCCCGGCCCCTCGTGACCGGGCAGGATCGGCACGGCGAGGCGGAACCCGTCGGCCTTGAGCGCATCAATCAGCGGGCGCAGTTCGTAGGGCCCGCCGCCCAGGCCGTGGAGGATCAGGCACGACGGCCGGCGGGCGGCCTGGTCCGGCTCGGGCATGACGAGAGCTCGCTCCTCAGGAGAATCGGAAAAATGCATCGTGCCGCGGAGCCGCCGGCCCGGATCGATCGATCGATCGGTGACGATATCATGGCCGCACGAAGGCCAGCGATCAAGCCTCTGCCTGCCGTCCGGTCATTGCGGTAGCATTGCAGGAGTGAGGAAACGCGGCAAAGCTTTCGAACGCGCCCCGTCAGGAGACGACCTGTCCGATGGACCTCGAGCCGGACGAGACGCTGATCTGGACGGGCCAGCCGCGCGGGATCGGGTACGCCGTCCGGCGGTCGGTCCCGCAGGCGCTGACCGGGCTCGTTATGATCGCGGCCGCCGCGGCGTGGATCGCGCTGATGGTCTGGAATGCCTCGGCACGGCCAGGAGTCGCCGGCGGCGGCTTCCGCCTGGGAGAGCACGACTTCCAGGCGATCGTGATCGGCGTCCCGCTGCTGTTGACGGGATCTTACCTGGCCACGATGCCCTTGCGACTGGCGCGGCGGCTCGCCGGGACGCGCTATCTGCTCACCGATCGCCGGGCGATCGTCATCGAGCCGGCCCGGGAGCCAGGTCGTGCACGATTATCTCCCTGATGACCTGGCCCTGATGCGCTGCGAGGAGAGGCCGGACGGATCGGGGAGCCTGATCTTCGAGGACCGTCAAACCTGGGGCCGGATCCGCGAGCCGGCCGGCTTCCTGGGGATCGACGAGGTGCGCGAGGTCGAGTTGCTGATCCGCCGGACGCTCGCGCCCGGGCTGCGTGAGCCAGAGGCCGGCGAAGTCGATGACGAGTTCGGTGAGGAGGGGAGCTGGAAGACCATCGACGCGATCGCGCCGGCCCGGGTTTACCGCCTGAGCTTATTCCACGGCGCCGCAATCCGGATCCTCGGCGTCGGGTTTCCGCTGGCCGGTCTGCTGCTCCCGATCGGGCTCCTCATCGGATTTATCGCCCACCTGGCGGGCTGGCTGACATGGCGCGTCGACTCCGAGACGACGACGCTCTGGATCATCGGCATCGTCGTCCTGTCGATCCCGATGTTCTTCCTCGTGCGCTACGTGTCCCGGACGCCTTGCGAGATCGAGCTCGACGAGGCCCAGCGGACCGTCTGGCTCCGCGGCGTCTGGCGGTCGCGAGCCGTGCCGGTCGCAGAGATCCGCGCGATCACCACCGGCGGCTGGCGCGATCCCCAGTGCTCGCAGGTCGAGTTCCTGCTGAAGGTCAGGAAGCTCCGCGTGCCGAACGACTTCGAGGATTTTCGCGAGTTTCTGTTCCACCTCAAGGCGCTCAACCCGGCGGTCGAGGTGAAGGGGTTCTGACGCGCGGCAGGGGCGACTTCGGGGCGACCGTGCTGACCACCAGGAGATACCCTCAGTACGCACCGTCGGAGGCGATCTCGCCGCCGGCGCCCGTGCTGAGCGAGCGCCATTGAGCCAGCCCAATGGACGAAGGGATGAACCGAACGTGCCCATCCAGATACACCACATTCACCCCCGCGGCATGACGGCTGCCGGCGGTATAGATCCCGTCCGTCATGTTTCCATTGTTGAGGCAAGAATGCGCGTCTGGCGGGAGCGTGTGATTCATCACGGTCCAGCCGGGTCCGCTGGAAATCCAGAAGGCGAATTTACCCCCTGTCGTCGGACTGGTTGCCGGATCGAGGTCGTTGCATTTTCTCACGAAAGAATCGAATGGAGGATTCGCACCTGCGATCTCCGTGTCGAAGGTCGCGGCGAGAGGGTCCCGGTCAGCCAGATCGCCCGGCCAGAGGACCCACTCGGACATGGCAGCCGTGTTGCTGGCCCCGTCGAGGATCGAGGCGAAGCTACCCGGTTGGGGTCGGTGGGCGACGTCGCCCGTATCGAAGGGGCCGTTATAGCCGTGGACATGCGAGCCATACCCGCCGTTGACGGCATAATTCGTCCGCCCCTGGTCGGGGAGGTGCCTCTCGTCAGTCGCCGAACCATCGGACGGGCAGAGGAATACTGCGAGATGCATTTGCGCGGCCGTGTAGTTCGGGCTCGAGGTGAAGACAACTGAGTGCGGAGCGTCGGTGATATTTATAGAATTATAAAGATATTTTTTATCAATAAACATAAGTATTCGTGCGTGCAACGAAAACCCGTCCGGGACGGCCTGGGGGAAGACGGAGTGCGCATTCGCGTAATTGTTGATGGCCAGCCCGAGCTGCTTGAGATTGTTTGTGCACTGCACTCGTCGGGAAGCCTCGCGCGCGGACTGGACGGCCGGAATGAGGAGCGCGATCAGCAGGCCGATGATCGCGATGACGACGAGCACCTCGATGAGGGTGAACGCACGCCGACGGGCAGGGTCCTGAACAGGCGATATCATGGGCATGCTCCCTGCACCACGAAGATCCGGGCGGGCTCGATTCCCGTGCAACACTCGATGGTTCGGCCATCCTACTGGTCCGAGAGAGGATGTCAATCCAACCACGCCGCTGTCTTCATATAACGCCCGGCTCGCCGACCTGACCTCAAGCCACAGAGGCGCGCCTCTAATGAGTTAGGGCAAAAGTCAGGGAGGCATCGTGATTCGCCTGCCCTGGCTGGCCTCTCCAGCCCGATCCGATCGCCTTTGCGACGGCACGACGAGCACGCCCTCGGAGAGCCTTTGAAGAAATCGATTCCGAAGAACGGACAGGAGAGAGCGAACCGGCACAATCGTCGACCCAACAAAGCTTTTTATTGCTATTTTATTTGATGTTTCGCTCCTTTTGTATGATTTTTTACATACTCCGAGTCGCCGAAGACCATACTGACGAACCCGGCATCGAGGGGCCGAGACCCGATAGTATCAGCCGGCTTGGCATGGGCCTAGGAGAGAAACGCAACGGATGTCACCGATTCTTTTGCTCCGACGACTCGGCGACCGACCAGATCGACGCCCGGACCAGATAGAACCAGCAGAGTCAGGTGGTGGTGAGCGATCGCTGGGGCAAACCAACAGACGTCGTGACGGAGTGGTTCCGGTCCGCCAGGACGCGATCACTGGGTTCGCGCTTTGAGGGCCGTCCGAATCATCGCGGCGTATTCGGCGGAATCGGAGCGATAGACCTTTTCGTACCAGTCGAGTCGTTCATCGATAGCCGCGAGCCGCTTCAAATACTCCTGGTCGGGATGGTCTTTTACCTGAATGGCGAACAACTCCCGGCAGGCGATCAGGTCCTTGATGAGTCCGAGGACGTGGCGTCTCTTCTCGGCGATCTCCTCGCGATTCAGGCCCAGGATGCCGATCGTGGCGACACCGCGCGAGTTCCCGTTGACGGGACGGACATACTCCCCGTCGAATTCCAGGAACTCGGCCGGATCTTCGAGCGCCGGATGGATGAGTAGCGGTTCTTCGACCTCGATGCGATCGTGGTGAGAGATTGCCCTCCGCGTGTCATCGGTGAGCGGAAAGTGGTTACGCTTGAACCTCTGGTTGCAAAGCGGACAGCAGAAGAAGAGGTTGGACCACTCGTAGGCCAGCCAGTAATACCCGGGCCGGACGAGCGGCCCGTCCGGACGCTGCCGATAACCCGCTTTCGGCCGAAAATGCTCGACATCGCCATAGGCGATGTGGGAAACCTTCGATTCACAGAAGGCACACTTGTCATGCTGCGCCTTCCGCAGGGCGTTCTTCACGGACCTGGCGCCATAGACCCCGGAATCGAAATCCCGGGATGTAAAGGACTTCTTGCCTTCCCTGTACGCCTCGGGAGAAGAGTCGTACTCCTCACAGAGGCGTACCGTGGCCTCCCGACCGCGTGTCCGAAGAACTAACGGCACCCGCACCGGCCTCTTGATCGGGATCACGGCTTTGCGCCCTGGCTCTTCTTCAGAAAGTCGATCGATTCCCGGATCAGGGCAATCGTTTGGGCCTGCTCGAACGATTCACCCGTGGGAACTGGGCCGAGGTCCCGTTCGATCTCCTTGAGTTCCTTCTGTTCGGTCCTATTTCTGCGTGACTTGGTCAGCAACTCCTTGCGGCGCAGCAGGAGTTTCTCCTCATCGGGTGGCCGGGCGGTCGGCAGGCCGAATAGATCGCTGGTCAAAATCTGATCAACTCGCCAGCCGCGGATCGTCTCCGGATGATTCTCAATGACGACGTGATCGCCTTCTCGCCTCAACAGAGCGATGTTCGCATCGGGCGCGGCCTGGACGACCAGGGGGCTGTGGGATGTGACGATGAACTGCGTGTTCGGGAAGCGCTCCGTCAGGAAGCCGATGAGATCGCGCTGCCACCTGGGATGCAGATGCAGGTCGATCTCGTCGACCAGCACCACGGCCGGCCCGGCGAGTGGGTCTAAGCTGTCGGGGTAACACTCGATCATCCGTGCGGCGAGATCGACGACCCAGGCGATCATCGCTCGGTATCCATAGCCGAGTTGCTGAAGCGGCACCCAGCCGTACGGCGTCTTGAACTCGACACTGGGTCTCGGCCTTACGCCCGATGACGGATCGAAGCGGATCTCCGTAACGTCGGGCAGGATCTTGATCAAAACGGCCTTGACCATCTTCAGGCGTTCCTTCTGCTGATCCTGTGCCGCGGACGGCTTGCTGGCCGAGTAGTCAAGCCGCAACAACCAGTCCTCCGCACTCCATATCGAGAAGGCCTCCAGGAACAGGCCATCCGCCGGGTCGGAAAAGTCATGATACCTTACAGGCGGATACCCGAATCGACGCTCGACACCGTAAGCGAAACAAGTGGGTAGGAGGATCGGCGTGCACTGCGTCTCCATCACCTGAAGAGCAGGCCCCCCGAGCTTCCGCCTTGCGCCAACGGAGGCACAACAGCGCGGGGGGGCTTCGTCTGATAGCTTCGTTCTCTGGGCGATCACATACTGAGCGTCGAGTTCCCGTCCGTCTTTGACCATCCCCTCGAACATTGAGGAAAGGGCCATAGACATGGCCCGGTACTGGGGTCGGCCCGCATCTCTGTCGGGCTCTGAAACGCTCGACATGGCGAGCATCTGCAGCAGCGTCGTCTTACCTGTCCCGTTCTCGCCAAGCAGGATCGTCCATCGCGCTGGCCGGCCCCTGCTGTCGGAGAGGTCGAGCTTCTGCCGCTTCGAAAAGCAGCGGACGTTCTCCAACTCGAGCGAGAGGAAGTACGACCC
>JAKAUH010000311.1 GCA_021818605.1 Planctomycetota bacterium | reverse complement strand
CCGCCCGGTCCGGTCCGATCCGACCGCGTCAGGCTGGAAAGCCTGACCTACTTCCGATCCGGGCCGACCGCGTCAGGCTGGAAAGCCTGACCTACTTCCGATCCGGGCCGACGGCGTCAGGCTGAGAGAGGAGCGCCAGAGGACAGGCATATTTCCACCGCTGGGATCTCCATGCGGTCTAGCGACCATGGCAGTACAAGGCAACGGAAAGTGCCTGTCCCTTTTGGCATGTCCTTTTTGGCATTTGTCCTTTTTGGCATCCCTATGAGGGTCGGCAGCTCGGGGTTGACCTGAATTCGATCGAGCGCTACCTGGACCGGCCACATACCAGGGGTCAGGAACCGACATCAAAGGTTCCTGACCCTCTTCTGACCCTTGACCCTCTTCTGACCCTGACCCTCTTCTGACCCTCTTCTTTCTCCTCTTGTTCGTCGCTGACCCCCTCCTTCGTCGGACCCGGTCCGGTCGCGGGACGGGCCCCTCTACGGGAGATCCGGGCCGGCCGACGCCCGGCGCCGGCGAACCAGCCAGCCCGCGCCCAGGAGGCCCAGGGTGGCCGAGACCAGAGACGAGGGCTCGGGGACGGCGCTCGGCGTGATCGTGATCGTGCCGTTATTCAGCGCGTCGATCGGAATGTTGCTGGTATTCGAGGCGGTCAGGCTGGTGCTCGGGTAGCCGGTCAAGGTGACGGTCACCGGGCCGGTCGGGGTCGAACCCGTGACGTCGAAGGAGACCAGGCCCAGGCCCAGAGTCTCACCACCAGCCAGGCTGGTCGAGCCCGTACTCGCGATGTCCGAGGCGTCAAGCGTCGTGCCGGGCGTCGTCGTCGAGATCGTGGGCCCGTATAGCGAATTGCCGGCGAAGATGTAGGTGGCCAACGTCGTACTGGTATCCGCGCCTGTCAAGGTGACGCCGCTACTCCCGGCCACCGAGATCTCGAACGAAAAGGCGCTGATGTCGACGGCCAAGCTGCCGGTGTTGGACACGTCGACCTCCAGGGTGTTGCCGGTGGTCCCGGCCGGGGCGGTCACGTCCTGGACGCTGACGACGAGCTCCGCGCGGGCGGGACGGGCTGCGGCCAGCAGCAGAACCGCGGCCGCGACGGCAAGGGCCGGACGCGAGAATCGAGGTGCGAGCAAAAAGTCCATCAGGAGGTTCCTCTTCTCTTATCGCGGAGTCTTCTGGGAAGCGTCGAATCGAGTGGCCGGGCGGAACCGGCTCGGTTCGGCTCGGACCGGACCGAACCGGACCGGATCGGGGCGGCCGGAGGGGCGGGGTCGACTCCCGCGACGCGCCGGGCCGCGGGCGTTCGCCGTCGTGTCACGACAGCTTCGCGCCGATCTGCTTCCGCGCGATCAGCACGTCGGTCATGTCCACCATCCCGTCGCCGTCGAGGTCGTCGAAGATGTCGTACGTCGTACCGATCGCCCGGTAGACCGTCAGCATGTCGGCGCTGCTGACCACGCCGTCGTCGTTCACGTCACCGTAGAGCACCCGGAAGTTCTGCGCGAAGCCCGTGCCGCCGGCCAGGGGGTTCCCGGCCGCGTCCTTCAGCGCGTCGGTCCCGCTCCCCGCCAGCAGGGTGCTCAGGCTGCCCTTCGACACCGCCTTGATGCTCCAGGTCAGCGTGCTGCTGCCCAGGCCGCTGAATCCGGTCGTGGACAACCCGGTGAGGCTGTTCACGTCGCCGCCGGCGATCGGCTTGCTGAACACCACCCGGATGCCCGTGATCATCCACGGCAGGTCGTACCGGCTCGACCCGATCAGGTCATAGCTCTCGTGGCCGAACAGCACGCTGTAGGACACCACCCGAGGCGCGATGGCGTCGATGACGATGGCCTTGTTGACCCCCAGCGAACTCGCTGCGCCGGGCGCGGGCAGGGTGAGGTCGGCAGGTCCGCCGCCGATGGAGATCGTCCCGCCGTGGAGCGTCAGCGCCGCGGCCGAGGCCTCGTCCAGTGGGTTGGCCTCCTGGCCGGCGGCGACGTTGTAGACGAAGGTCAGCGTCGCCGTGCCGCTGCCGCCGCTGTAACTCGCCGTGCCGCCGGAATTGAGCGCGAGCTGCGGCGTGCCGGTGACGGTGACCGCCCCGCTGAAGCCGACCGTGATGGCGATCGTGGCCCCGATCCCGTAGGTGCCGTCGGGCGTAATCGAGCTGACGCCGGTCACGCCCCCGGGCGAGAGGTTCGTCAGCGAGAAATTGGCGGTGGCGGCCACGCCCGCCGCCGACGCGGTGACGGTGTAGCCGCCCGCGGTCGCGTTGGCCGTGGCCGAGACGCTGGCGTCCCCGTTGGCGTCGGTGGTCGCCGAGCCGGCGCTCAGCGCGGCACTCGCACCGCCGGTTGGCGCGATGAAGGTGAGGGAGGCTCCCGGAATCGGGGCACCGGAGTAGTCCTCGGTCAGGACAGCCACGAGCGGATTCGGGAACGCGGTGCTGACGACGGTGGATTGCCCGCTGCCCGATTGGACGGCGACGGTGTAGCCCTGTTGCTCGAAGGCGCCGATGTCGACCGGTCCGGAGCCGGGCCGAGGCGCGCCGCGCTGGTCGGTGGTGACGCCGCTGACGGCGACGCCGGCCCCGATGGCCGGGCTGCCGGGGAGCAGGGCCATGGTCTGCGTCGGCCCGCCGTACCAGCCCAGCGGGGCCAGGCCGGGGACCTGCGAGCCGGTCAGGACGATGTCGTGATTGACCCCGTTGCTCAGCCCGCCCGAACCGCCGCTGTCGATCAGGTTGTACGAGCTGGAGGGATCGACGTTCTTCCCGCCGATGTCGCCGCCGCCGCCGTTGCCGGCGACGATCGCGTCGGTGAGCGTGGCCGTGCCGCCGAAGTTCTCCAGCCCGCCGCCGTACCTGGCCGAGTTGCCGCTGACGGTGACGCCGGTGAGCGTGGCCGTACCCTTGTTGTCCAGCCCGCCGCCGAGGTACTTAGCCGAGTTGCCGCTGACGGTGACGTCGGTGAGCGTGGCCGTGCCGGAGTTCAACAGCCCGCCGCCGAAGTACATAGCCGAGTTGCCGCTGACGGTGACGTCGGTGAGCGTGGCCGTGCCGTAGTTCAACAGCCCGCCGCCGGGGCCGTTGCCGGCATTTCCGCCGGTGATGGTCATCCCGGAGAGCGACGCGGTCACGCCATTGTCCACCTGGAACACGCGGCTACTCCCCCCGCCGCTGATCGTCACACCCGCGGCCGGACCGGTGATCGTCGTCGTCCCGGTGCTCAGCTCGAGCTGGCCCGCCGTCAGGGTGATCGTTTGCGCCGTCGCGAAGACGGTCCGGTCGAACGAGATCGTTTCCTTCCCGGCGAGGGCATCGGCCAGGTTCACGGCCTGGGGGAGGCTTAGCTCGCCCGGGGCCGAGACCACGCCGCCGACGGTGGTGTTGACGACCAGCGGGTTGGTCTGGAAGGCGCCGATGTCCGGTGCGGGCGAGTCGAGCGGCAAGCCGCGCTGGTCGGTGGTGACGCCGCTGACGGCGACGCCGGCGCCGATGGCCGGGCTGCCGGGGAGCAGGGCCATGGTCTGCGTCGGCCCGCCGTAGTCGCCCAGCGGCGCCAGCAGCGGGTCCCCGGTGATCAGGCCCGGGAACCCGTCCACGCCGCCCTCCACCAGATTGGGCCCCTCCACGTTCAGGACGGGTTGCGTAATGTGAGAATATGATGACTGCGCGAGATAGATCTCGGAGCCGGCGTTGCCGGCGATGATCGTGTTACCGATCGTGAGGACGCCATACACATCGACGTAGGCACCCGCCCCGACGCTGGCGGTGTTCCCGAACATCGTCACGTTCGTCAGCGTCGTCGATCCCAGTGTCGTCGGATACGAATTATATTGTCCAGACGTGAAGATGCCGCCGCCCCTCGCGGCGCTGTTGCCGGCGATAGTACAGTTCGTCACCGTCAGCGACGCCCCCTTATTGTAGATGCCGCCACCATATGATGAAAAGTAGCCAGCCTTATTCAGGGTCCTGTTGCCCGAGATGGTGCAGTTCTCCAGGGTAGCCGTGCATGAAACGTACAGATTTCCGGAGAAACGAAGCCCGGAGTCGGAGTTGTTGGTAATGGCCGAGTCAGTCACGGACGCGGTTCCCTGCACTTCCACGCCCGCGCCAGCGTTGTCCGAGATCGTCGAGTCGGATACGGAGAGTGCGCCAATGCTGAAAATGCCTTCCGAGCTATTTCCCGAAATGGTGCTGTTTTCGACGGAAAGATGGCCGTAGTTGCTGATGGCGCCCGGTGCGTCTGCGTGAAGAATCGTATTCGGGTCAGCCTGGAATCCCGTCGCGCTGCAATCGACGAGCCTCAGGTTCCCGGAGTTGTAGATGGCGCCGAATGAACCTCCAGAGCTGTAGGCTGTCCCGCCGCTGATGGTGAGGCCCTGGATGGTCGCCGTCCCGCCGTTGACCGAGATCACCCTGCCGAGGTCCCCGCCGTCGATCGTCAGCGAGGATTGACCGGGGCCGATTATCTGCACGTCGCCGTAGACGTTCAGCGAGCCGCTCGTCAGCTCGATCGTGCCGGTCAGGCCGGGCGCGAAGGTGATGACGTTCAGCCCGGGGCGTGTGTTGGCGATGTCAAGCGCCTCGCTGAGCGACAACTGGCCGGGCCCGAAGTTGTCGTTGCGCGTGTCGGCGAGGGTGCTCACCACCAGCACGGCGGGCGGCGTGGGGAGGGGGGTTGACCGCTCGACCGCTCCCAGGTCCACGGCCCCGCCGACCACCCGGGGCATGCCGCGCTGGTCGGTGGTCAGCCCGGCATCGATGGCCACCTGCAAGTCGCCGGCGCCGATGGCCCGGCTGCCATACATGGGCATCCGCGTCAGCGTCGGCCCGCCGTTGTCCTGGAGCGGGCCAAGGACCGGGTCGGCGTTGATTACCCCGGGGCCGCTCAGACCGGTTTGCACCAGGTTGGTACCGAGCAGGGTCAGACTAGCCCCTTGATCGTAGAAGTCGGAGAACCCATAGTCGGAGCTGTGAGCGATGATGCTGTTCCCGAGCGTCAGTGAACCGTTGTAGTTCAAAATGCCTAGAATCCCAAACTGCATCCCACTCCCTGAGGGTGATCCCGCGACGATCGTCGAGCTGAGGACGGACATCGTGCCGTTGTTCATAATGCCGGACACATGGTTATCGGAGACGGTCGTGTTGGCCACCGTCATCGTACCACCGATGACGTTGTAGATGGCCCCCATTAGATCGGGGTGACTGTTCGTGGAATTCCCCGTGAAGGTCGAGTCAGCGATGGTCATCGTCGCTGGAAAGAAGAGATTCGCCACGCCACTCC
>JAKAUH010000376.1 GCA_021818605.1 Planctomycetota bacterium | reverse complement strand
CTGTCGCGCACCGAGCGGCTGTCGCAGCTCCAGCGCGACGACCTCAACAACGCCGGGATGATCCAGCGCCAGGTGAGCGGGCGGTTCAACGGCCGCGACGACGGTCTGTCCGCCCGAATCCGGCGGATGCTCGACGACCTGCGCAATTTCAAGATGGACAACCCCGATGCCCAGAAGCAGATGGAGGACCTGCTCGCCCGCGCCGAGGCTGTGCGTCAGCAAAACCTCGAACCGGCCGAACAGGGAATCGTCCATGCCATCAAGGGTCTCGACAACGCAGGCTCCCAGGAAGCCGAACGCCGCCCTGCGTCCGTCAGGCAGGGCGAGCCGCAGCAAGCGGAGAAAGGCCAGGCCTCGAACCCGCCGGAGCCCGCCGATCGGGCCGCGGCCGAGACGCCAAAGAACCAGCCCGCCGGCAAGTCCAGCGCGCAACCGCCAGGGGCCGAGCAGACGAAGGTTGTTACGGCGAAGTCGGACACATCGAAGTTGGGTACGCCGAAATCCGGCGCGCAGGAATCCGGCACGCCAAAGTCCGACCAGAACGCGGACCGTCCGCAGCCTGCCGGCGAGGCCGAAAAGCCCGATCAAAACGCCCCGCAGCAGACCGAGGGTGAGCCCGAGAAGCCCGGTCCCGGTCCGGAATCGACCCGGCAGGCACTGGACGAAGCGAAGACGAACCAGAAGGCGATCGCCAACCAACTCCAGAAGATGCTCGACAACCTGAGCGAGTTCGAGACGTACCGGGGGATCGTCAAGGACGCGCAGGACCTGCTCAAGCAGCAGGAGAATGCGATGAAGCAGGCGGCCGAGGCCTCGAAGCCCGAGACGGTCGGCAAGCGGGCGGACGAACTGACCGAGGAGCAGCGGTCGGAGCTGGGGAACCTGGCGGCCCGGCAGTCGCAGGTGCGGTCGGGCTTGCAGAAACTGCTCGAGCGCATGGGCGAGATGGCGAAGCGGCTCGAGGAGCCTGATCCCCTGGCCTCGGCAGCGCTTCGCGAAGCAGCCGACAAGAGCCAGAAGCAAGGCACGGCCGGCAAGATGGGCGAGGCCGCCGAGCAGATCGAGCGGAACCAGCTCGGAGAGGCGCGGTCGCGGCAAGAGCAGGCGCGGAACGAGATGCGCGACCTGCTCGACCAGATCCAGAATCGCCGCGAGCGTGAGCTGGCGCGGCTGGTCAAACAGATGAAAAACGCTGAGGATGAGCTGGCCAGAACTCGGGCACGTCAGGCGGAAAACCTCCGCAAGACCCGCGAGGCGAAGAAGAATCCCAACGCTCAGCAGCGCCGTGAGCAGCTTCAGCGGCTGGCCAAGGAGCAGGCCGAGATTCGGCGGGACCTCGAGCGGCAGCTCCAGCGGCTGGCGAAACTCGGCGCCGACGCCGCCGAGCGGGCCGGGCGGACCGCCTCGGGTCGGATGGGTCAGGCGCAGGGCAACATGGAACAGGACCAGGGCGACCAGGCCGGCAACGAGCAGGAGGAGGCGCTGGCCGACCTGGAAGAGGCCCAGGACGACCTCGAGCAAACCCGTCGCGACGCCGAGGAGCAACTGGCCGCCGAGCAGCTCGCGCGGATCGGCGATCAGCTCAAGTCGCTCGCCGAGCGGCAGGACAAGATCGTCGGCGAAACCAACGCCTACGAGCAGAAGCGAAAGCAAAAAGGCGGCGAGCTGACACGTCCCCAGCAACGCGGCGTCCGCGGCCTGGGCCAGGTCGAGGCCGGACTGAAGGACGAGACCTCCGAGCTGGCCGGGTCGCTCGACGGCGCACCCGTGATCGCGCTGACGCTCCGTCTCGCCGCGGAGAAGATGGAGACAGCGGCCGGGCGTTTGCAGGAGATCAAGACGGACGAACCCACCGAGGCCGCCGCCCGATCCGCCGCGATGCGGTTCAAGCAGCTCCTCGAATCACTCAAGGCCGATCGCGGCCCCGGCGGCCAGGGTGGAGGGGGCGGCGGCGGTGGTGGTGGCGGAGGAGGTGCTGGCGGTCAGGACGACGGGATTCCGCCGACGGCACAGCTTAAACTGCTCAAGTCGCTCCAGCAGGAAATCAACGACCGAACCGACGCCCTCGACGAGCAACGGCGGCGGCACAAGACGCTCACCCCCGCGCAGGCGGACGAGGTCAAAAAGCTCGCCGAGGATCAGGGCGTCCTGGCCGACATCGTCCGCGACATGACCCGGCCACGACGCGACGATGGGGAGGAATGACCGATGAAAAGGTTCCGTCACGTTCTCATGACCCTGTCGATCTCCCTCGGCCTCGGCGCCGCGAACGGAGGGGCGCTTCGCGCCCAGGAGTCACCATCGCCCAAGGATGACGGGCTCGAATCGCTGCTCGATAAGCTCTCCGATTCGTCCAATCGCGATTCCGTGAAGCCCTCCGCCGCGGACAGGGCGAAGGGCAAGGACGACCGCTCGTCGGACAAGGCGGCCGCCGGTGAGAAGGCCGCGAAGTCCGCCGCAAAAGGCCAGAAAACGAGCGACGGGCAGGCGAGTGCCAAGCCCGGCAA
This sequence comes from Planctomycetota bacterium, assembly GCA_021818605.1. Taxonomy (GTDB): domain Bacteria; phylum Planctomycetota; class Planctomycetia; order Isosphaerales; family Isosphaeraceae; genus JAKAUH01. Next base: position 2,770 of record JAKAUH010000376.1, on the reverse strand, counting down.
GGCCGATCAGCCGAAGGCAAAAAGCGCGGATTCGCTCTCGGGCGACGACCAGGAGGTCGACGATCTGCTGAAGAAGCTGGGTGAGACGACCGAGACGCCCGCGCCCGACGACCGCCCGCGCGGTGGCGCCGGCGGCAAGCCCGACAAGACCCAACCGCCGTCGCCCGGCGGCAAGCCCGGTCAGCCGCCCGATCGCTCAAAGCTCAGCGGCAAGGACAGGGAAACGGACGAGCATCTCGAGGAGCTCACCGGCCGCAAGCGCCGCAAGAAGAACGACGACGGCGAGCGTACCGGGCCCGCGGGTGAGTTGATCAAGCAGATGCGCGACATTGAGCAGAAGCTCCAGAAGCCCGACACGGGCGAGACGACGCGCGAGGAGCAGAAGAAGGTCGTCAAGCGCATCGACCAGCTCATCGAGGAGATTCGCCGCTCGGGCCAGTCGTCGATGATGCGGACCGTGGTGCGCCGGGTACGCCGGCCCGGACAACGCCCGGGCCAGCAGCAGCCCGGTGGCAAGGAAGGCGCACTGGCACGCGGGGCCCCGCTCCAGAAGCCCGCCCGGCCGACGACCAGGCACGCCAACGTCGGCGGCAAGAACATCTGGGGCCACCTGCCCGACGAGTTGCGACAGCAAATCGAGAACATGTCCGATGAGTTGCCCCTCAGCGCCAGGCAGGAGCTGATCGACCGGTATTATCTCTCGGTCAATAAAGGGAAGCTGATCCGGGAGGAATCGCCATGAAGGCTGGAGCCGGCGGGGTTCTCGCGATTGCAGCCGCGGGGCTGGCCGTGTTCTCATCGATTCTCGCCCTGCTGCCAGCCGCGGCTCAGGAGCCGCCCAAGTCGGTAGGCCGGTTTGGCGAGGGCCGCCGCGGCGACGTGCCGGAAGGCACCGCCGAGATGATGACCGACGAGACCGACCGCGCCATCCAGTCCGGTCTGGCCTGGCTGGCCCGCAAACAGAACAACGATGGCTCGTTCGGTAGCGGGACCTACCGTGGGAACATCGCGGTCTCGAGCCTCGCCGGACTGGCGTTCATGGCATCGGGCTCCAGCCCCGGTCGCGGGCCCCATGGCGCACCGATCGACCGTGCCCTGGCCTACGTCATGGACAACACCTCACCCAGCGGTTTTATCACCGTGCCGGGTTCGTCGACGCACGGGCCGATGTACTCGCACGGGTTCGGCACGCTCTTCCTGGCCGAGGCGTACGGAATGACCCACCGGCCCGAAATCCGCGAAAAGCTGCGCAAGGCCGTCCAGCTCATCCTCGACACCCAGAACAACGAGGGCGGCTGGCGCTATCAGCCGATCAAGCACGACGCGGATCTCTCGGTGACCATCTGCCAGATCAATGCGCTCCGCGCCGCGCGGAACGCCGGGCTCTACGTGCCCAAGGACACGGTGGACGCGTGCATCCGCTATGTGAAGCAATCGCAGAACCCCGACGGGGGCTTCCGCTACATGCTCTCCGGCGGCCCGAGCAGCGAGTTTCCCCGCTCGGCGGCCGGGGTGGTTGCGCTCCAGAGCGCCGGCGATTATGATTCAAAGGAAGTCCGCGAGGGGATCGCCTACCTTCGGCACTCGAACCAGGGGCTGCGATTCGGCCGGCGGAACAACCACTACTTTTACGGGCAATACTACGCCGCGCAGGCCATGTGGATCCAGGGGGGCGACGCCTGGGCCCAGTGGTATCCCAACGTTCGCGACGAGCTGCAGGAGCGCCAGTCTCCCTCGGGCTACTGGCCGGATAGCAGCGTGTGCAGCGAGTACGGGACGGCCATGGCACTCATTGTCCTCCAGATACCGAACAACTACCTGCCGATCTTCCAGCGCTGAGGGTTAAGAATGCCGAATGATCGAGGCCAGGGAGACCGCTCTGAGCGGCGGCGACTGGCTCACGTAATCGCCGGGTTGCTGCTGGCCCTCGTCGCAACCGGGGTGCGAGCCGGCGCCCTCGAGAAATCGCCGGATCGGGTCGAACCGACCTTCGCGGCGCTCCGGGTCGACGGGAGCACGGCCACCGGGCGTATCGTGGGATTCGGGGACGCCGGCGTGACTCTCGCCGCCAAGGACGGCAAGCGCCAGACCCTCGTGCTCGACCGACTGGTGAAGCTGACGCGCGAGGCGGCCGCGCCTGTCGCCGAATCCGAGGATGAGCAGGCGGTCTATCTCGCCGATGGCGACCGGCTCCTGCACGCGACGATTGGCACATCCACCGACACCCGTCTGCAGGTCCGCTCCGATTCGCTCGGGGATCTCGAGTTGCCGCTCAGCAGCCTGACCGGGCTGGTGCTCGCTGTGGGCGACGACGGTTCAAATGCGAGGACGCTGGCCAACCGGATCCTCTACGAGAAGCGCAAATCGGAGGTGGTCTGGCTCGCCAACGGCGATCGGCTGGGCGGCAGCTTCCTTGAGATGGATGATCGGGTGATCCGGCTCCAGGTCGGCGACCGGCCCATCGAGGTCGAGCGCGGCGGCGCACTGGCGATCGGCTTCGACCCGGCCCTGATCCGGTCCAATCGCCCAAAAGGCGGATTCCTCGAGGCGACGCTCGATGACGGCACCCGACTGGGACTGACGGCCATCAAGCTCGCCGACGGCAACATCGAGGCAAGCACACGGTTCGGCGCGTCGGTCCGGTTCCCCCTGAACGCGATCGCCCGCCTCCGCGCCCGAACGCCGTCGGTCGTGTATCTGTCCGAGAGGCCGCACGCCGCCGCTCAGTATGATAGTTATGTTGGGCCCACACGGCCCTATCGGATCGACG
>JAKAUH010000583.1 GCA_021818605.1 Planctomycetota bacterium | reverse complement strand
GGCACCGACCCCGTCGAGGATATTGCCGGCAATCCGCTGGCGAGCCCGGTCACCGAGCAGTTCGCGATCTCCGTCCCGTCGCTGTCGAAGAACCTCTTCGTCGGTGCGGCGAGCTACGTCACCAATGCTTCGGCGACGGTCGGGACCCGGGAAAACCCCTATCCGACGATCGGTGCGGCGATGACCGCGGCGACGGCCGGCGATGTTGTGGCGGTGCTGCCGGGCGTCTACGACGAGAACGTCACCCTCAAGCAGTTCGTCCGGCTCCTGTCGGTCAGCACGAATAGCAGCGACAGCTCGGTTTTCACGACTAGCACGGGGAACCCGCTCGATACCATCATCCGCGCCCCGGCAGTCAGCTCTGGGACCGCGGACGTCACGGTCACCGCCAGTGGCATCCAGAGCTTCTCGGCCCTGCCGACCGAGATCGCCGGCTTCACCATCGCCAGTCCGCTGGTCGGCGATCCGGCGACCGGAACCATGAATTCCGCCGCCATCGGAATCAACGTCGTCAACTCCAACATCGTCATCGACAAGAACTACTTCGCCGATGCCGGCGTGGGAATCGACATCTCCACCTCGGGCAGCAACCCCCTGGCGCCGATGGTCGACAACAACGTCATCGTCGGCAACATCGATGGGATGGTCCTCAACGACAGCGGGACATCCTTCACGCCGACGACCTCGATCATCAACAACGACTTCGTCTTCAACACCACTGGGCTACTGCTCAACAACACAGGGAGCACGGGCACACAGGCGGAGATCGACAGCAACATCTTCTGGCAGAACCACGACCAGACGAACGCACGCACTGGTTCTGCCATCTACACGGCGAACTCCGGCAAGGTCAACCTGCGGAACAACCTGTTCCAGGGGAACGGCCCGAGCGACAGCTTCACGTCCGACACCACGGCGACCAACGATCTGGGCAACGGTTTCAGCGCCGCCACCCTGAACAGTACAGCGCCCGACGCGAATGGGAACTTCGTCGGCAACCCGGCGTTCGCGTTCCCGATCGACCCGCGCCCCGGCTCGGACGGCCCAGCGAACCTGTTTGTCAGCTCCAACTTCCAACTCACGGCGGCTTCCGCGGCGATCGACAATGCCTGGGAGGCCACGGCGATCCCCACCGACATCCTCGGGGCCTCGCAGGTCAAGATCGGCAACGATGGATGGGGACTTCCCGGCTACGGTCCACGCGACATCGGCGCCTATGAGTTCGACGGCATCGGCGGCCAGCCGGTGGGCGGCTCGTTCCGGGTCGTGACGACGTCACTGGTTCCGGTCGGCGGGGCTTACCAGGCCAACGGTGCCACGCTCGTCACGGCGACCACACCTACCTCGATTACGCTCACCTTCTCGGGGAACGTCAACCCCAGCGATATCCAGGCGACCGACCTGGCCCTCGCGGGATCGGCGGATAACACCGCCTCGCCGGTCCAGGCGACCAGTCTCACGTGGATCGACGCCAACACGGTCCAGTTCAACCTGTCGGGTAGCCTCAATCCCGGCACCTTGAATCTGTCGCTGCCCGCCGGGGTGATCCAGAGTGCCAATGGGCAGAGCAACCTGGGCTACTCCGACTCGGTCGTCCTCCAGCTCGGCACGCCCGCGCCACAGCCCAATCCGACCCCCTACCCGGTCCAGCCCACGCCCGCGCCGATCTCGACTCCGGCGCCCATGCCAACCACCCCGGCGCCCACGCCGACCTCGACCGTCACCAGCCTGCCGGTCACTCCGCCACCAGCCCCGTCTCCGGTCCACGGCCACGGTCCGAGATTCCGTCACCCGCACTTCCCCGTCCGGCACGGACACGGACCGGTACACGCACACGGACGGGTGGCCGGCAAGCATCACCCGGTCAGGCACGAGGTTGTTCGGCACGTCACCCACGCCCATGCGGCGAAGCGCGTGGCGGCGAAACACGGTTTCGTCCGTGCCCACGTGCATCCCAGTGCAACGACCAGCGTCAACTTCTTCTTCGCCCTGCACCACAAGAAGAAGAAGTGAGCCCCGATGGCCTCCACGTTCGCCCGGTCCTCGAGAGGGGCCCGGGCGGGCGATTTCGATAGGTGGTCCACCAGCGACGGGCGGCCCTCGGAGGGGCTGCCCGTCGTCCTTTGCGCACCAGAGCCAACCGTCGTCCCGGCCATCGCCTGACCGACCGATCGAATCTCACCTGCCCAGGACGGATTGAACCAGAGCCTCCATCTTCTCGAACCCGGTCCGAGCGACGGTCAGAGGATCCATCTTCCAGTACTGCCGATTGAACAGCTCGAGCGACAGCATGACGTCGAATCCGCCCTCATCCAGGTCGCGGACCAGCGCCTTGAGCGGCGCGATACCGTCGCCCGGGAAGACCCGATGCTCGTCGGTCAATTGCTCGCGCGCGGGGCTCCGCAGATAGTCGTTGAAGTGAAACACGTGGATCGCTCGGGGCGACAGGAGCTTGACTCCCTCGAAGTCCGACCCGCCCCGGTGGAGGTGATACACGTCCGGCAAGATGCACGCCGCGGGATGATGGGCCTCGATCGCTACAAGCGCTGCCTCGCCGAGGCGACCGAGGGTTTTCGAGAATCCCCAGACCTCGACCTCCGGCACGACCCCCATCTCATCGCCGATTTCCAGCAAGGCCCGATAACGCTCGGCCACACGGAGCAGGTCCGGCATCGGGGTATTCGTGGCACCCACCGGCGGAGCCGCCAGCCGCTTACCGCCGATCTTGCGCACCAGAGCCATGTTCCGGCGAGCTGTCTCGAGCGCCTTCCGCCGACGGCCCTCGTCGTCCACGATCCACTCGAAGAATCCGATCGCGCTCTCGACCGAGATCCCCGCGTCGCGCAGTTGCTTGCCGACATTCTCCAGCGACTTGCCGGCGGCGGCGTGCTGCTCCAGCTCGGAGACCCAGGGCTCGAGACCCCGGTAGCCGGCCTTCGCGGCGATCTCGATCTCCTCGACGAGGGACAGCTTGTGGCCCCTCAGCGTGCTGGTGTTCAGGCCCAGAATGAAGTGGCCGGATTCCCGGGAAGCGGGCCGGCCCGGCTGGCGTTCCGCGCCGGGGGACCTGACCTCCGAGGCGCCCGCCCGGCCGGCCGCGGACATTCCCGCGACGAGGCCGGCCCCGGCAGCCATCATCTCGCGGCGACCGACCTTCTCATCGACCTTGCCCGTCCGCTTCTCAATCATTGATGAAACCTCCAATCTCGCAACCGAGAATGACGAGAAACCGTGCGCCACGCGGCGACGTCAGCAGCAGGACAGGTCGCGTTCGAGGCCCCGCAACGCCACCTGGCGTGCCTCGCGGAGGTGTTCGGTGATCAGGGCCGTGACGGCCTCGGCGTCCATCCCCTCGAGATCCTCGGGGTAGATGGCTCGACCGAAGTGAATGCGGATCGGATGCGGCGACGGAATGCGCCTCGACCTGGGCCAGACCTCAAAAGTGCCGGCCAGCCCCACTGGCACGACGGGCACGCCCGCGCGCTGGACCAGAACAGCGATGCCGTGCTTCAGCGGTCCCATGCTGCCGTCGGCGCTGCGAGTGCCTTCGGGGAATAGCGTGACGATCCCGCCCGACCGAAGGCGACGGAGCGTCTCCTTAATGCCCGAGGCCCCAATGCCCTCGCGCTGGATCGGAAACCCTCCGACCGACCGGATCAGGCTCCCCAGCACGGGTACGAACAGGGTGGAGCGCGCCACATAATTCAGCGGCCGCCGCATCGGGATCCCGAGGAAGAAGACGTCCAGGTAGCTGAGGTGATTCGAGACCAGGAGGACTCCGCCGGTCCGCGGGACCGAGCGGTGCCCGGTCGCGCGCCATCGCAGGATGACGGCCGCGAGGATGGCAGCCGTGCAGCGGACCACCATGTACCAGGCCCACAAGATGAGCGATCGGTCACGGACGGCCGCACCGCCCGGTCCACCGGCGCGGACAGAGTCGCGTCGGCGGACCCTGGCTGTCGGGCCGGGCTCGGCTGAGGCATCAGACGCCGGACCAGTCTGGCTCACCGGGAGACCTCCGCCGCGGCGACGGCCTCCGGATCCGCATCCCGTCTCGCCCGCCGCACGTCCTCGGCCATTCTCGCCACGACCTCCTCGATGCCCATCCCCGTCGAATCGACCTGGATCGCGTCGTCGGCCGGCCGCATGGGCGCGATCGCTCGTGCCTCATCCCGGGCATCACGCTGCCGGATATCGCGCAGGACACAGTCCAGGCTGATCCCCTCGCCCTGCCCCCGCGCGCGGTAGTCCGCCAGCCGGCGCCGCGCGCGCTCTTCGGCGCTGGCCGTGAGGTAGAACTTGACGAAGGCGTCCGGAAAAACCAGCGTTCCCTGGTCGCGGCCCTCGCTCACGACGTCCTGATCGTTGGCGACCGCCCGCTGCCACTCCATGAGACGGCGGCGTACCGAGGGGCTATCGGCGATGTGCCGCGACTCTTCGGTCACCTCGACCGTGCGGATCAGATCGCTGATATCCTGTCCATCGAGCCAGACCTCACCCGGGGGCAGGCTCACCCGGATCGATTCCACGAGGCCCTCGAGCGAGGACTCGTCCGTCAGATCGATGCCCGAGCGGAGGGCCGCCAGCGTGACCGCCCGATACATGGCGCCAGTGTCGAGGAACCGCCAGCCGAGCCGATCGGCCAGCCGCCGGGCCACCGTGCTCTTGCCGGCTCCTGCCGGTCCGTCGATCGTCACCACGCGACGCATCCGCCTCGGCCCTCGCTCGGTCACACGAACCCCTCCTGCACAAAGACCCAGCCCGCCGGCACCGACCGGCGGCTGGGTCCTGTGATTAGATCAGACGGGCCGCGTCGCGACAAACCTGTTTGGCGGCCACGAAGGGAATCGTCCGGCGCCTTGATCGCTTCGCGGTCAATTCCGGTGGCCGGCCGGCGCCGCACCCTTCCGCGAGGGCAACGGTTTGCGGCCCGCAAACCCACTGTCGATGTCATGCCAGAACTGAACCTCCGGCTCGCCCAGGCGCCAGCACAGGAACACCTCGCGGCCATCCATGACGCTGTAGAAGTCGCACAGCCCGTCCGGTCCCTTGAACTCGACGCCCAGGCGCCGCAGCTCGTCGATGTAGGACCGCAGCTTGGCCTCCTCGGCCTCGAACTCCGCCTGGCTCTGCGCCACCTCCTCGGAGTAGGGGTCGTTGGCCGAACGCTTTCGGTCGCGGGGGACCTCCGCAAGTCGCTGCTGGAGCTCCTCCACCACGCGGTATTGCTGGACAATGTCGCCGAGGATCATCCGCACCAGCGGCAGCGCCTTGTTGGTCTACACAAAG
>JAKAUH010000372.1 GCA_021818605.1 Planctomycetota bacterium | reverse complement strand
GGGATCGATCCCCAGCCGCGCCATCCAGCGACGAACCCGGTCCGCCAACGCGCCGGCCATCACGACGTTCCTCATGCCGGGGTCGCCACCCTTTCGGCGGTCTCCGCCCTGCCGAACAGGGTTACCGCGCTGGCGTCTTCCACCACGACCCGGACCATCCGGCCGATGAGGCGCTCGGGGCCGTCGAACACTGCAATCCGATCACAGGACGTACGGCCGGTGAGCTGATCGAGCCCATCCCAGCCCTCGCGACGCACCGAACTCTTGCTGGGCCCCTCGACCAGCACCTCGACCGTCCGGCCGATCCACCGGCGGTTGTCCTCGAGGCTGATGGCCGTCTGGACGGCCAGCAGGTCGTTGTTCCGGCGCTTCTTCACCGCTTCGGGCACGTCGTCGGGATGGAGCCGGTCGGCTTTTGTGCCCTCGCGGGCGCTATACTTGAAGATGAAGCTGTTCTTGAACCGCGAGCGCTCGACCAGGCCGACCGAGCGCTCGAACGATTCCTCGGTTTCGCCGCAGAACCCGACGATGAAGTCGCTCGAGACCGAGACGCCCGGGATCGTCTCGTGCACCCGGGAGAGCATCTCCTCGTAGGCGGCGACTGTGTACATCCTCTTCATCTTGCGAAGGATCTCGTCGCAGCCGCTCTGTGCCGGGACGTGCAGGTAGCGCGAGACGCGCGGCAGGTCGCGGACGGCCTGGAGCAGGTCGTCGGTCATGTCGTTGGGGAAATTGGTGATGAACTTGATCCGCTCGATGCTGGGGATCTCGTGGATCGCCTCGAGCAGGTCGGAGAGGCGCGAGGTCCGGCCGTCGGGGTGCCGGAAGCGGTAGCTGTTGACGGTCTGGCCCAGCAGGGTGATCTCCTTGACGCCCTGGTCGGCCAGCACCTGGGCCTCGGCGAGGATGGCGTCGGGCGGGCGGCCTTGCTCGGGCCCGCGGACCGACGGGACGATGCAATAGGTGCAGAACTTGTCGCAGCCCATCATCACGCGGATGAACGCCTGGAACGGCGTCGGGCGCATGGCGGGCTCGCGATCGGCGTCGTACGTGGCGAAGCTGGCGGTGATTGTCTCGAGCGAGCCGTCGTTGCGGGCGCGGCTGACGGCCAACTGGGGCGAGTGCGACGTCGCCGCTCGGGCCGAGGCGAGCAGGTCGGGCACACGGGCGAGCTGACCCGGACCGACGACGATGTCGACGTGCGGAGCCCGGCGGAAGATCTGGTCCTGGTCCTTCTGCGCCATGCAACCCAGCACGCCGATCTTCACCTCAGGCCGTTTCTCCTTGATCCGCTTGATCCGCCCGAGTGCGCTGTAGATCTTGTCCTCGGCGTGCTGGCGGACCGAGCAGGTGTTGTACAGGATCGCGTCGGCCTGATTGATGTCGGTGGTCAGCTCGTAGCCCTCGTGGCGCAGCTTCGCCACGACGAGCTCGCTGTCCAGCAGGTTCATCTGGCAGCCGACGGTCTCGATGTACAGCTTCTTCTTCTCGGCAGTCACGTCACCCTGTTCGGCCATCGGCTCGGTTCCCGGGGGTCGGATCGCGGGGAGATGTGCGGCCGGCTCGCTCGTCGGGAGCCCGCGCCCGGATTGCGATGCCCTCCGGAACGCATGCGCGCAGCGTCCCGCCTCATCCCCCCATTCGAGATTGATCTTAACAGAGCGTCATCCGGCTGAAAACCGATCCTGAGAGTCATTCGGGCGGCGGGGAACGACCCAGGCGGGATCGACGGTCACCACACGACCGGCTTAACGATCACGAACATAAGAAATCCCGTAACCGGGTCAATCTGGGCTCGCCAAACGGCAAATCGTGTTGATAATGCCCCGAGTTATGAATGTAAGGCCCGATCTGCTCGTCCCCTGGCAAGGAAGCCGGCCGATGATGCGAAATTCCGCTCGCACGTCCCGGACAGGATGCGTGATCCTCGCGGCCGTCATGTCGCTCCAGGCGCTCACGCCCGATCCGTGTAACCTGGCTTCCACCTGGCTTTTGCGGCATATCGCCGTCGATGCCGGGGCGGGCGTCCCGGCCGATGGACACGGCTCTGTCGGGGCAAAGGTGCGCGTGGGGTTCGATAACTGCGTGCCAGGCCTGCTGCGAACCACCCAGGACGAAGACGCCGCCCTGTGCACCCGAGGCGCGACCGGCGGCCGATCCGCCCTGTCGGCTCTTGCAGCCATCGGCCTCGCGAGAGCGGACTCTGACCTGCTTGTTCATCTCCATTCCGCCGGCCGGACTGCTCACCGGCCGACCCCGCCGCTTCACGCGCTTTGCCGGCTTCGCTGCTGAGATCCCCCTCGCACCCGTCGACGCGCCGCGGCGAATGACCCGATGTCGGGATGACCTCGACCGGACCGCCGCGCCGCCGTCTTGATTGGACACGCGTACCGGCGACGGCCCGCCCTGGGCCGGCGCTGCACGATTTGGGGGGGTGATCGATGCCTGTCGCGTTGAAAGCCGCGTCGCCGGCGCGGCGACGGCCCGTCCGCCGTCCGCTCGCCCAGGCGGGCGGAGTCCGACCGAGAAAACGGGGCCGACTCTATGCCGGCGAGCCCGAGAACTGCCGGCGCCGGCCGCGCGAGTTCGCGGCGATCCTGGGCGGACTCGTCCTGTTGCTGGCGGTCCTCGACGCCTACCGGGTCGAGACGCGGGACTTCCGGATGGTGGTGCTGCTGGCGACTGTTGCGCTGCCGGTCCACTACCTGGCGCCGTTCCGCTGGAAGAAGCCGCTCTTCGTCGCGATCTCGATCGTGGGACTGTTGCTCACGCTCGGACCGTGGATCTCGGCGAGCGTGCTGGGGATCGCGGCGGTCCTGCTGACGATAACCGCGGCGCCGATTCCGTGGGTCGCCCGCGCGGGGCTGATCGCGACGATCGCCGCGGGGCTAGCCGCGATGCGCCCGGGGCCGGTCGTTGCCGGCGATCCGGAGATCCCCGGCGCGATTCCGGTGGTCGCGTCCCTGTTCATGTTCCGCATGGTGATCTACCTGTACGAGCTGAAGCACGCCCGCGGCCGCGAGCCGATCGTCGACGCGGCGAGCTACTTCCTGCTCCTACCCAACTTCGTCTTCCCGCATTTCCCCGTGGTCGACTACCGGACCTTCCAGCGCGGCTACTTCGCGCGGGGGATTCACGAGATCCAGCGCACCGGGCTGGCGATGATGGCGCGCGGGGCGGTGCACCTGCTCGGCTACCGGGTCATCGATCGGCTGCTGTTGATCACGCCCGACGCCGTGGACGGCCCGGCGGCCCTGGCGGGCTTCATTGTCTGCAATTACCTGCTGTACCTGCGGGTCTCGGGCCAGTTCCACATTGCCTGCGGGATGCTGCACCTGTTCGGGTTCCAGCTCCCGGAAACCCACCACCGCTACCTGCTGGCGTCGAGCTTCACCGACTACTGGCGACGGATCAATATCTACTGGAAGGATTTTATGATCCGGATCTTCTTCAACCCGGTGGTCTTCCGGCTCAAGCGGTGGCCACAGCCATATGCGCTGGCGGCGGCGACGGCCGCGGTGTTCCTCGCGACGTGGTTCCTGCACGCGTATCAGTCGTTCTGGCTGCGCGGGGTCTGGGGCTTCGGCGTCCCGGACGCGATGTTCTGGAGCATCCTGGGCGTGCTGGTGCTGGTGAACGTGCAGCTCGATGCGCGCCGGCCGCCTGCACGCCGCTCGCGGGACAACGCGACGAGCCCGTCGGCGTGGATGGGGGTGCTCGGTTCGCTGCGGGTCGCGGCGACGTTCACCACGATCGCCGTGCTCTGGTCGCTCTGGTCGAGCCCGAGCCTCGAGTCGTGGTTGGGCCTGCTGCGGCGCGGGCTGCAACTCTGAGGAAGGAGGACCGGTCATGTCAAAGCTTTCACGAGCGGCCTGGCCGCTACTCGCGGCCGCCCTGTTCGGGCTCAGGTGGCTTCCGGACGGGTGGACGCCGGGCGTGCTGGCACGAGTGCGGTGGGCGATCGGCTGCGACGAGGTTGAGAACCTCGACCGGTTACTCTCCCACGAGGACATCGAGCAGGCCGAGCGCGGCTATTATGACAATCTGCTGGACACCGGCGTTCGGCCCGGCCTGGCACCGCCGATCGCGCGGTCGGTGGCCGAGCTGCGGCAGCTCGTCCTGCGTCCCGGGCTGGCGATCACGCGCAACGACGGGACGACCTGGAGCACGAACCTGCTGGGGATGCGCGACCGATCCTACGCCGTACCCAAGCCGACGGGGACGTTCCGGATCGCGATGGCCGGCGACTCGATCGGCCTCGGGCTGGGGGTCGGCGACGGCCTGGGGTTCGAGCCGCGATTCGAGGAATGGTTGGTCGAGGAATCCCGGCGCCGGGGCGGCCCGATGGTCGAGGTGGTCAACCTCGCCCTGCCCGGGCGCAGCCCCGGTCAGCGGTGGGACCACTTCCAGAAGGTCGGCTGGCCGCTCGAGCCGGACCTCGTGCTGTTCGAAGCGACCGACGCTGACATCGGCTGGGACGCGCGCCGGCTGGCCGAGCTCCTGCCGCGCGGAGTCGCCTGGGATGCGCCGATCTACGGCGACGCGCTTCGCGGCGCGGACCTGCATCCCGGTGCCTCGGCCGAGGAGTGCCGGCAGGCCCTCATCCCGCGACGATGGGAACTGCTCGAGGCCGCGTATCACTCCGTTGCCGCCGAGTGCCACGCGCGGGGCGTGCCTTGCGTGTATGTCCTGATCCCGCGCGTTGGGCGTTTCACCGGCGCAAAGCCGCTCGATCGGCTCGTCGAGCTGGCCCGGGCGTCGGGCTTCAGCGCGGTCGTCGACCTCTCGGACGCCTTCGACGGCCGCGATCCGGCCGCGCTGGCCGTCCACCCCAGCGATTTCCATCCCAACGCCGAGGGCCACGCCCTGCTGGCGCGCCGGCTCGCCGAAACGCTCTGGCCCCTGTCCGTCTTCGACGCGCTCCGTCCAGCCGACACGCCGGCCGAGGAAGTCGCCGACCGCGAGAAAACACGCGAGATGGGCAAACTTTAATGCGGCCGACCACCGGAACGGCGGTGCAGATCCGAACGAATCGCCGCCTGGGCCAGCGGACTCGCTGGTCGGAGGCGGGAAATCATGATACAAGCAACCAGCCCGTTCCAGGAGAACACCCCAAGGATTACCCCCGGGTTGGACCCCCCATGAGAGTGCTCGCCGTTCATCCGAGTCCCCTGATGTACACCAGGATCTTCCTGCGGCTGGAGCCGCTGGGGATCGAGTTGGTCGCCGCCGCGGCCCGACGCGCCGGTCATGATGTCCGGCTGATCGACCTCCAGGTCGAGTCCGCCCAATCGTAT
>JAKAUH010000449.1 GCA_021818605.1 Planctomycetota bacterium | reverse complement strand
GGCCCTCGGTCGCCCCGTTGTATTGTATCAACGGCGGACAGCCGGTCACCCCGCTTGCTCAACCCAGGCGCTTGCGAAACAGCACGGCACTGACCGCCACCGACGCCACCGCCATCCCCGAGAGCACCGCGGCGTGAGGCCACAGGTCGGCCCAGCCGGCCCCGCGGAGGATCACGCCGCGCGCCGCGTCGATCATCCAGGTCGTCGGCAGTATCTGGGAGAGCAACCAGAACGGCCGCGGCATCGAATCGAGCGGGAACACGTAGCCCGACAGGAAAATCGAGGGGAGTACCGTGCCGATCGACATCTGCATCGAGGCATCGCGCGTGGCCGCGCGGGTCGAGATCGCCAGACCCCAGCCGAGCATCCCCAGAAAAAATGGGAACGCGATGGCCATCAGCGTGGTGAAGCTCCCGTGCACGGGCACTCCAAACGCCGTGTTCATCAAAAAGCCGATGCCCGCGAACTCGACCAGGACCAGCCCGAGATACGGCAGCAATTTGCCGATCACCAGCTCGCCGCGACGAACCGGTGTCATGAATAATTGCTCAAGCGTACCCCGCTCCTTCTCGCGCACGATCGCGTTGGCCGACAGCATGATCGCCATCATCTGGCAAAGGACGACCATCAGGCCTGGGATGAAGAAGTTGGCCGAGCGTGTATCCGGGTTGAACAGTACGCGCGTCCGGGCCTCGACCGGCATCCTGCGGCCCTGGAGGATCTGTTCGAGCGACTCGGACAGCGCGATGGCGTTCCCCACGTTCACGGCCTCGGCGGCGACGCTCGATTCCGACCCGTCGACGAGGATCAGCACCTGGCCGGTCCGGCCCGATTGCACGCGCCTCGAGTAGGCCTCGGGGACCTTGATCCCGATCCGCGCCCGGCCCGAGACCAAAGCGCCGACCAGCTCGCGGTCGGTGAAGACCTCGCCGATGATGAGGAAATCCTCGGAGTTGGTGAATCGCTGGAGGAGCGTGCGGCTCTCCTGGGTGCGCGCCTCGTCGAAGACGATTGTGCGGACGTGCCGCACGTTGGTGTCGATCGCGTAGCCGAGCAGGAACAGCTCGAGCACCGGGATGAACAGGGCGAAGAACAGGGTCGTCGGATCGCGGACGATGTGCAGCAGCTCCTTGCGGGCCACGGCGCGGAGCCGGCGCATCCCGCCGCCGCCGATCATGGCATCACTCCCGCGGGCTGCCCGCGGTCGTCATGCTCGCGGGCGCGGGCCAGCGCGACGAAGACGTCCTCGAGGCTCGGCGACGTGGCCCGGATCTCGGCGCCCGGCAGCTCGCCAGCCAGGGCGCGGTCGGACAGCGAGGCATCGACGATGGCGCGCACGGCCCGGCCGAAGATCGTCGCCTGGTGGACCCCCGCGTGATCGTGCAGGACGGCCAGCGCGGCGGACGGGTCTTCGGAAAGGACCTCGACCCGGCGCGCCCCGGGCGGCGTCACGCCGGGCCATCGCGTCAGCTCCAGCGGCGTGCCGACCGCCAGCAGTTTCCCCTGGTACAGGTAGCCGACCCGCCCACACCGCTCGGCCTCGTCCATGTAGTGCGTCGTGACAAAGAGCGTCACGTCCTCGGCGGCGAGCTGGAACAGCAGGTCCCACAGGTCGCGGCGCGCCACGGGGTCGATGCCGGCCGTCGGCTCGTCGAGGAAGACCAGCCGGGGCGAGTGCAACAGCGCGCAGGCCAGCGCCAGGCGCTGCTTCCACCCGCCCGAGAGCTGGCTGCCGCGCTTGGCCAGGTGCGGCCCAAGGCCGAGGCGGTCGATCAGCTCGGCCTGCCGCGCCCGGGCCCGCAATGCCGAGAGCCCGTAGATCCCCGAGTAGAAGTCGAGGTTCTCGCGCGCCGTCAGGTCCTCGTAGAGCGCGAACTTCTGCGACATGTAGCCGATCATCGATCGCACGGCCTCCGACTCGCGCGTGGCGTCGCGGCCGAGCACCGACGCCGAGCCGCCGGCCAGCGGGATCAGCCCGCAAAGGGCGCGGATGAGCGTCGTCTTGCCCGAGCCGTTGGGCCCGAGCAGGCCGAAGACCTCGCCGTGGCCGACGGCCAGGCTCACGCCGTCAACCGCCGTCAGCCGGCCGAACCGGATCGTGATCTCACGGACGTCGATTACCGGTGCGCCCGCGAGAGACAAGGAAGTCATCCGCGCCTCCCGGAATCCGGGCGCGCCGGGGTCGCGTCGAGCGGGACCGTGACCACGGCAGCCATCCCCGACTTGAACACCCCGTGCGCGTCGTCGACGCGGACCTTGGCCGAGAAGACCTGGTGCCGCCGTTCGTCGACGCTCTGGATGTTCCGCGGCGTGAACTCGCTCTCGTGCGCGATCTGGACGAAGCGGCCGCGGAACCGGACGCCGGGGTACGAGTCGACCGTGACCTCGACCGCCTGGCCCAGCCTGATCCGACCCAGCTCGGTCTCGGGGATGAACACCTTGACCCACAGGTCGTCGGCCTGGAGCACGCGGACGACCGGCTGGCCGGCGGCGACGAGGTCCCCCTTGCGCACCGAGACGACGTCGACCACCGCCTTGCTGGGCGCGTGGACCACCGCCTCGGCCAGGTTGACCTCGACCTCGCTGAGCCGCGCGCGCGTCTGCTCGACCTGGGCCTCGAGCGCGGCGAGGTCCTCGGCCCGCGTGCCGGCCTTGAGCAGGTCGAGGTTGGCGCGGGCCTGGTCGAGCAGCGCCGCGGCCTCGGCGATCTCCTCGGGCCGGCTTCCCTTCGAGACCATGTCATAATGAGCCCGCGCCGCCGCGGCGCGGCCGTGGGCCCGGTCGAAGTCGGCGTGGGCGGTGTCCACCTGGCCCTGCGTCGTGCTGTTGCGGCGCAAAAGGGCCTCGTACCGGCCGAGGTTCTCCTCGGCGAGCTTCAGGTCGGCCTCGGCACTGAGCCAGTCGCTCCGCGCCTGCCGGATTTCTTCCTCGCGGTAGCCGTGCTTGAGCCGATCGTGCCGGGCCGCCGCCGCCGCGACCTCGGCGGCCGCCGCGGCGATCTCCTCGCGCCTCGGGCCATTGCGAGCCTTCTCGAGCGCGGCCAGGTCGGAGCGCAGCTTCGCCCGCCACTGCGATTGCTGGGCTTCCAGCTCGGGCACATCGAGCGTCACCAGCGGCGCGCCCGGCTCGACGCGGTCCCCCTCCAGGACATGGATGTCCCGCACCCGGCCGCCCACCTTCGAGCCCAGCCGGACCTCCTGCACCTCGACCACTCCGGGCAGGATCAGATTGCTTGGCGCACGGTGATATCCCGGTAACCAGTCGCGCGGGACCAGTTCATAGGCCGCGACCGCCGCCGCGGACAGCCCGATCAGGGCCACCACGATCGCGGCCAGCCGTCGGCCTCGGGGTTTCCCATCTGGATTCCTTCCGGCGCGCGGCTCAACGTCCTGCATTGTCCCGCCCACCGGCATCGTGAGCCTCCGCGTCCCTACGCCCACCGGCGCCGGCTCCGCCCGGCCCTCACATCCCGGCCGTCTAACCTACTCGAACGCGTCCCGGGCCACAACGCCGGCTCATGGCGTGGACTCCTGCTTCGCCGCGGTCTTCTTCTCCATCACGTCGCGCCCCTTCTTCTCGAGCTCGCGCAGCCCTTGCCGGGCCTGGTGCAGCCCGTCGCGTGCCTCCTTCACGACTTCCTCCCCGGCCCGGCGGAGCTTCTCCCGCGCGGTCGGAGCCGATTGGATACTCGGGTCGATCACCGGGATGAACGCATACGCCAGGATCACGAGCAAAATCGGCACACATGAGGTCAACAGCCGTCGGAACCTGCCCTTGAACTTGTCCCAGTGCCGGCTGATGAAGAAGATCGCGTAGGGCGGAAAGAAGAACATCAGGCCGTGGACGGGCCCCTCCTTGAACGGCCGGACGAACAGCGCCAGAAGGTCGGTCCAGAACCGGCCGAAGTTGACGAGCACCACGACGACCGCACCCGTGTGCACCAGCGGGCGATTCCCGATGACGATGGCGAAGACGATCAGTACCAAAAACGGGATCGAGATCAGGTAGGCCCAGTCGTCGACGAAGCGAAGCACGCGGAGGATGCCGCCGACGGCCCTGCGCCACTGAGTGTACAGGAAATTCGCCGGCCGCGAGCCGCGGGCCCAGCCGAAGAAGCGGCTGTCCAGCTCCTCGGCGAGCTGGTAGCCGCGCGGGTCTCGTCGGTATTCCTCGAGCTCGCGCAGCCCGCGCTGAACCTCGGGCGAGGCCAGGGCGTGGTGGTCGGGATGCGCGTCCTCCCGAAGCAGCTCAAAATGCGAGGGCTCCTCGTCGATGTGGACATGCCGGTGCAGTTGCCGGGGCTCGGCGAGGACCGGCGGCGCGACGACACGCGGTGGCGGGGTCGCGACCCCGGGCCGCTCCTCCGGCGGGCTCAGGCGGAACGGAGCGTCACCGACCGGCGCTGGGGCCGGCTGCGCCGGGGCGTGGACTTCCGCGTGCTCCGGTTGCTCCGCGACGCCCGTCTGCGGCAGCGGCAGCGGCGGGGGCTGAAGGTGCGACTCGTCGGCACGCGGAATGCGCATCACGTGGCCGCAGTTGCCGCACCGGCCCTTGCGACCCTGCATCGTCGCGTCGACCAGGATCCGCTTCCCGCACTGCTCGCAGGTGAACAGCATCAGCATGGCGACCTCGCCCTCTCGGTGGCAAGCCAATCGGAAATGACCGTCCGATCGGCCATCCCAGCATACAACATCGTCGCCTCACCTGCGCAACGCGGGAGGACCGGAGCCGCCCGGATGCTGATGCGTCGGACGGCGAATGTCAACCCCGCCGCAGCGCCCGGCCGGGCGTGGCGCCGGTCGGCTCGCCGTCCTGGAGCACGATCGTGCCGTTGACGATCACGTGATCGACGCCCTCGGCCAGGGCCCGGCCATCGGAATAGGTCGCCCGGTCGATCACGGTCGCCGGGTCGAAGATCGCGATATCGGCGACATAGCCGGTGCGGATCAGACCCCGGTCGGTCAGCCGGAACCGCCGCGCGGCGTGAGTGGCCAGGTGGGTGATCGCCTCGGCCCAGGTGTAATCGCCCAGTTCGCGCGTGTAGTGTCCCAGATAGCGGGCAAAAGCGCCCCAGCCCCTCGGGTGCGGGAAGCCACCGCGGAAGATGCCGTCCGAGCCGGCCATGTGCGCGGGGTGCTTCAGCACGGCGCGGATATCGGCCTCGGTCCGGCTGCCGGGTCGGAACGCCCCCACGCCCACCTCCATCCCCGACGCCACCAGGACGTCGCAGATGAACGTGCCCGGACTGAGACCGGCCCGCTCGGCCGCCGCCGCCACGCTCAGCCCCTCGGACCAACGCCAGGACTCATCAGCGA
>JAKAUH010001091.1 GCA_021818605.1 Planctomycetota bacterium | reverse complement strand
GATCCGGACGCTGTGGTTCTCGTCCACGCGCTCGGGCAAGGTGAGTAGCCCCGTGCACGACATGTTGAACTGCACGTGGGTCAGCCCGCGGTCGGCGATCGCGTCGAGTGTCGCCTCGAACGTCGGCCGCGGGAAGGTCTTCGCCATGATCCCGAGGTGCATCACACGCCTCCCTTCACGTCGGCGAGCCGCACCGCCTCGCCGGTCTTCGCCGATCGCGCGATTGCCGCCATCGCTCGCATTGCCGCCAGGCAGTAGTCAAGGTTGGCCCCGGCCTGCGGCACGCCGTCGAGGATGGTGGCCGCGAATGCCTCAATCTGCCGCTTGTAGGTGTGGGCGTCCTCGCCAAGGACCCGCTGGTATCTTCGATCACGGGCCGAGAAACACTCGACCTCGCCGGCCTTGTGGAACCACGGCAGGTGCAGCCGTCCGCTGACGCTGCCGTGCTCGCCGTACACCTGGAACCCCTCCTGGAAATCGCCCCGGATCGGCACCTGGAGATCGATGTGGCCCAGGGTGCCGTCCTCGTGGTCGAGCGAGGCGAACCAGCAATATGAGTCGAAGCGCACCGACAGCCGGGCCCGAACCGACGTGATCGGACCGCCCAGCAGCGCAGCCATGTCGACGAGGTGGCTGCCGTGGGTGAGGAGGAAGTAGCGGCGCCGATCCGACTTCGGATGACCCTCGGGGCGGCGTGCGTGAGCGCTGCTAATCGGGATCGGCTGGAGGTTGTCGGTCATCTTGTAGCGGAAAACCGAGTCGTAATACCACGCCTTGAGCGCGATCCGCTCGCCCAGCTCCTCGCGAATGAACCGCCGCGCCAACTCGACGCCCGGGTCGAACCGGCGGTTGTTCCCGACCTGAATTACCAGCCCCGTTCCGGCCGCGCGATCGCGGAGGGCAAGGCACTCCTCGACGGTCGTCCCGAGCGGCTTCTCGACCAGGACGTGCTTGCCCGCGTCGATGGCCCGGAGCGTCATTTCGAAGTGGAACTGGTCGGCAATCGCGACGAGGATTGCCTCGACATCGGGGTCGGCGAGCATCGCGTCATAGTCGCGATAGGTCCGCGCCGGCTGATGCACGGCCGCCATCCGTTCGACCAGATCCTCGGCCACGTCGCAGATTGCGCGGAGCTCGGCGTTCCGCGCCTTGCGGCAGGCCTCGAGGTGAGCGATCTGTGCGATCGGCCCGCAGCCGAGGACGCCGATTCGCAGGCGACGCGCGTCCCTGGCGATCATGAAACGCCCTCCGTCTCGAGCGGCACGATCCGTCGAAGAGTGGCGAGCGCCGCCCCCGTGCAGGTTGGCCCGCCGAGACCAACAATACCGCGCCGCTCGTTTTCTTGCAGCCGGCCCGCGCCGCGAAGGACGTCGGATTCGGGGCCAGCCGGGATGTGAGGATGTGAAGGCCGCCGATTGTCGGGTTGACAGGTTCGACGAACGGGGTATGATCCCGGCCACCGTGAGATACGCTCCTTCAGGCCGCCACCGAAAGGTTCGATCTCCGGTCGTTGATTCAGCTTCCAGAGTCCAGGTGAACGGGAGGTCGCAACACGCGGTCAGCGCTTCGGGCCCCACCACGCTTCTTCACCTCACGAATCAGGCCATAGCTTGACGCGAACGACCTCCGGGTCATTACCCGGCCGCGATCTGGTCCCAATCCCCCAGGGCGATGTCGATTGCCCGACCTGCTGGAGAGCCGGTGATCGTCTCACGACGTTGGGCGGTGAAGGGCGATTGTGGTCGATGCGGCCGTCGGAGGGACGTCCCCATGCATCGGATGCACATCGTGGTCCGTACCGGCTTCGCCGCCGCGGCCCTGATCCTGGCCCTTGCGCGTCCCGCTTCCGCGGATCTGATCCGGGCCACGCCCGGCCGATCATTTCCGGATATCGCCGGCGATATCGGCGGCTCGCAGACCTACGTTTTCGACCCCGCCACGCAAACCGGGACGTTCACGCTCCGCAACGCGCCGCACCTGATCTCGCTGGGGCCGTCGGAACGCGACCTGGTCCCGGTGCAGCCGAACACCGACGGGACGCTCTGCCAGACGCTGAGGGTGAAGGTCGATCGTCATGGCCGGATCGTGGACAGCCCGCTCAATCACTTCGAGATCCGGGGTTCGGTCACGATCAAGGACCAGCCGTTTACAGGCATACTCCTCGAAGGAACGCCGACGGCCTTCGGCATCGCCGAGTACGATCGTCCATCGGCGCGGGCTCAGGACATCTTCGGGCTGAACGTCAAGATCCACGGGGGAGAACTCGCGAGCGCCTTCGGCGCCGCGGCCTATCTGCAGATTGTCCCGCAGGCGAACAGCACCTTCCACGGTGAGTTTACCAGCAACTTCGCGGGAGACAAGCCGATGACGAACCTGCTGGCCGTCACCCATCGAACCTCGACCCTGATGGAGAGTGCAGCGAGGTTCCGATTCCCGCTTCTGCTCGTCGTCATCGCGGGCCTGTCGTGGCCCCTCACGCGTCTCGGTGCCAGGACGATGCGTCGCATCGCCCGTCGCCATCGTCCGATCAGCGAGTGGGCCTCGACGGTCTGCTGAAGCCGCGAGGCCCGCCGTGTCGGGTCCTCGGCATCAATCGGCCTGAAGCGAAGCGGAGAGTTTCCCCAGCGCCTCGTTCTCGATCTGACGCACGCGTTCCCTCGTCAACCCGAGCGATTCACCGATCTCCTTGAGGGTCTTGGGCGGCAAGTCGTTCAGCCCAAACCGCATCTTCAGGACGGTCGCCTCGCGTTTGTCCATCTCCTCCAGTCGATCGAGCACTAGCCGGAGATTGTCCGCCTCGACCATTACGACGTCGGGCGTGCGGGTGCGCTCGTCCATCAGCATCTCGCCCAGGCTCCAGCCGTTATCCGGCTGGTCCGTCTGCGGGACCAGGTTGTAGACCTTGATGGCCTTCTTCACGATCGCCAGCTTCTTCTTGGGCAGCTTGAGCGCCTTGGCGATCTCGTCGATGCTGGCGGGCCGTCCCAGGGTCTCCTGCAGTTCCGCGGCCATCCTCCGCCACTTGAAGAGCAGCTCGACCATGTAAGCCGGTATCCGGATCGGCTTCGCGGTATTCACCAGGGCCCGCTTGATCGACTGCTTGATCCAGTAGCTCGCGTAGGTGCTGAAGCGCGTTCCGACCGTGGGATCGAATCCCTGCACGGCCCGCAGCAGGCCCAGATTCCCCTCCTCGATGAGGTCCTGGAGGGCCAGCCCCTTCCCGATGTATCCGCGAGCAATGTTCACCACCAGCCGGAGGTTGGCCCGGACCATCCGGTCGCGCGCCATCTTGTCCCCCCGCGCGATCCGATGAGCGAGTTCCTTCTCCTCATCGGCAGTCAGCAAAGCCATCTCGTTGATCTCCCGGAGATAGGTCTCCAGGGGGCTCTGCACGGTATCACGGCGATGTCGGCGAATACGGGCCATGAAGATCCTCGTAGCTCGGTCGAAACTGGGTCCGTTGTCATCCCGGGCATGGACGTGCGAGACGGCTGCGACGGGCCCCGGGCAGTCTCGATGGCCGTGGTTGCCCGGCAACCCCACGGGAAACCCACCCCCCGACGCGGATCGCCGCAGCAACGACTCGCGCCCTTTTCCAACTTCCCGGCAAAGGCTCGGCATCCCGCCGAAGGCTCATTTCATCGGCACGTCCTCGAGGCCGAACCGGCCCGCGACCTACCGCGATGAGTACCTGGACCGGAGCAAGTCCCGGCGCCTGGCCGATCCCCCCCCGGGTCCGGTCGATCCTCGACTCCCTTCGCCGCTGTCGGTTTGATACCACGATCTATCGGAACGACGATCCTGGCAACTTAAGTTGAATTGGAAGTCTAGGAAGTATTGGAGTTCTGCGGTGTCTGAGCGATATACGGGTCGTGCCGACCGTGATCGAGGGGCAGGTAATTCGGTCGTTCGATAGGCGAATCGTCCGGCAAGAATGACGGGGGGATGGCGGCGGCAGCCACTGGGGAGTCGTGCGGGCGAATGCGTTGCGGCGCGGGCGTCCTTCGAAGAGTGCGCGCACTGAGGAACCGGGCCTGGGCGCGCGGAGATCTTCGAATGTTGCCGTTGAGTCGAGCGCCCCAGACTGGTTCAGGCGGCGATGACCGCCGGGCGAACCGGCGACGTGAGCGGAAGAGTGTGGGAGAGGTGGGCAAACAGATCGAGCCGGGTCGGCGTCTTCCTGGTGAGGGAGAGCGGACCCGGCTCGAGGGGAGATTTCAGGCGTTCCCGAACGGATCAGGTGGATGCGATGACCGGCGGGCGGGGATCAGCAGAGCTTCTACTCGCCCTCGGACTCATTGGCGGTGGTCGGCGTGCCACCCATGGAGAAGAGGGGCCCTCCGCCACCCAGACCGCCCTTGAGCTCCTTGGTTTCCTTGTCCTTGTCCTTGTCGCGCTGTGCTTCGGCGGTCTCGCCGGCTCCCTGGCCGTCCTCCCGCTCGCCGTCGGGACGGGTCCAGTGGGCCTTCTTGCGCGAGAGGCCGATCTTGCGGTCGTTGCGGTCGACCCGCAGGATCTTGACCTCGATCTCGTCGCCGACCTTGACGACCTCCTCGGGGCTGTCCACCTTGTGGTCGGCCAGCTCGGAGATGTGCAGGAGCCCCTCGAGGCCGGGCTCCAGCTCGACGAAGACACCGAAGTTGGTCAGCTTCGTGACCTTCCCCTTCACGAGGTCGTTCGGCTCGTAGCGGCTGGGGATGTCGGTCTCCCACGGGTCGTCGCGGAGCTGCTTGAGGCCCAGGGCGATCCGCTTGCGGTCCTGGTCGACGTTCAGGACCTGGCAACTGATCCGCTGTCCCTTCTCGAGGATCTCGTTGGGATGGCCGATCTTGCGGGTCCAGCTCATGTCGGAGATGTGCAGGAGGCCGTCGATCCCCTCCTCGATCTCGATGAACGCGCCGTAGTTGGTGAGGTTGCGGACGGTGCCCTCGACCATCGTGCCGGGCGGGTACTTGCCGGCGACCTGGTCCCAGGGGTTGACCTGGGTCTGCTTCATCCCGAGCGAGATTTCCTGCTTGTCGCGGTTGATGCCCAGAACGACGACCTCGATCTTGTCGCCGATATTCACCAGCTCGCTGGGGTGGTTGATCCGCTTGGTCCAGCTCATCTCGGAGATGTGGACGAGGCCCTCGATGCCTTCCTCGAGCTTGACGAAGGCGCCGTAGCTCATCACGTTGACGACCTCGCCGGTGACCCGCGTCCCGACCGGGTACTTCTTCTCGACGTTCTCCCACGGGCTGGGCGACTTCTGCTTGATGCCCAGGGCGATCTTCTCCCGCTCCTTGTCGACGTGGAGCACCATGACCTCGACCTGGTCGTCGATCT
>JAKAUH010000343.1 GCA_021818605.1 Planctomycetota bacterium | reverse complement strand
AGCCGGCCCGTCCCGACGAAGAAGTCGCAGTCCTCGGCCACGTCGAGGTTATACACCGACTGACTGGGCCCCGGCTCGACCGAGCGGACCGGAACCGTCCCGCCAACGACCCGCAGATGGTCGCCCGCCTTCAGGTCGCGCGACATGACCCACCCCTTGCCGGCCTTCCAGAAGCGGTGGATGCCGGTGGCGATCACCGTCTCATTCCCGACGGAGATTCTTAGCGTCGCCGCCGATCGGTTGCGATGCACGGCCAGAACCGGCCGGTATCGGAGCTGCCCGGTTACAGGATCCTGCGCCAGTACCTGATCTCCCACCTGCATCGCCTCGATCGCCCGGGGCCCGGACAGGGTGACCACCGGCGTGCCGGCCGCGAAGCAGGCGGTGTGCGTCGTGCCGACCGTGAATGGCGCATCGACCGCCTCGGTGAACGTCGGCTTGGTCACGGGGATGTTCGACTCGTAAACATAGCCAAGCTGATCGGTCCACCAGGACTTCCACTTCTCGGGCTCGGCGCCCAGGTCCTGGCCGGTGATCATGCCGAGCACCGGCAAGACGCGACGGTTGAGCTCGTTGATCCTGGCATTGGTCGCCTGGACGGCCTGGATGTCGCGGGCGAGTCGCTGCTGCTGGATCGCGGTGTTCTCGGCGGCGGCCTCATAGACTGACGCGATCTGCATGTCGCGATAAGCGGCCTCGGCCAGGAGCGAGTAGGCCATGTTACTCGCGACCGTGGGCGGCGCCGATGGCGCCGACTGCGCGTTCTTCAGGATGGCTGAGGCGTTGTTCGGGTTGGCCGCCAGCGCCCGGGCTGTCTGCTGAACCGACGCGGCCGACGGGCCCGGCGAGATCGTCATCCCGTTCATCACCGACGAGACCAAAATCATGTTCTGCACGCTGAACGGGTTGAACGGGACCGACGGGGCGAACAACCGCGGCGGGAGAAACGCCGGGCTGACCGCGGGGTCTTCGTAGAATCGCTGGACATTGTACCGCTCGCCCTCGAGAAACAGCCGGCCGACCGAGCCAGGCCCGTTGATCCCCCGCACCTCATACTTGAACGGCTTGCGGATCATGCCGATCAACCGGCCGATCACGTCGCGCCCATCGCGGCGCAGGAGGAGCTCGAGCGCTCGGGCGCGAACCGCCGGCGACGGGTTGAAGATCGCCAGGGCGGCCAGCGCGTTCGAGGCGGCCGGGCCGTCAATCTGGCCCAGCATCCGCACAGCGGCCAGCCGGGCACGCTCGTTGCCCCGGATCATGACGGCCCAGATCATCGGCACGGCGTGGGGATCGGTCACCTCGGCGATCGCCTCCTCGGTCCGGGCGCGCCGCGAGTGATCCCGGCTGTCCAGCCCCTCGCGAATCCGCTCCAGCCTCGGCTTCCACATCCGATCCGCGTGCTTCTGCCGCTCGGCGTCCTGGCGCTCGGCGACCAGGTCGTCGGGCTTGACCCACCGGCCGCCGACCTTCTTGAAGCCCAGATGCCGCCAGGCCGCCTCACGACGTGGAGCCAGTCGCACCACCTCCGAATAGTGCGCGATCGCCTGCTCGTGCAGCCCCTTCCCCTCGCACCACAACGCCAGCTTCGCCTGCTCGTCGGCCTTCCTCGGCGTCCGTGCCCGACGAGCAAGATACTCGTCGATCACCGCCCGGCGAGCGGGATCCTCCTCGATCTTCTTGCCGATGTTTTCCGCCTGATCCCACTTCCCCCTGTCGGCGACCATCCCCATGAGTCCCCGCGCCAGCACGTTGGCCGGCTCATACACGACGGCCAGACTCAGGTGCTTGAGCCGCTCGGCTTTCATGCCGTGCGCCTCGCACCAGAGCGCCAGCCGGATGTGCGCCGGGGCATTTCGCCCCGCCTTCTCGGCAGCCGCGCGATAAGCCGCGGCGTCCGACGGCGCACCTGGCGAGGTCTTCGCACCATCATCGCCCGTGACGAGGCCGAGGCAGGCCAGGACGATCGCGAACATGAATCGGCGCTCCCGGTGATTCAATGGAAGCCGGCCGGTCCGTCACCGGCCCAGCATGGAATGCCTGGGTCCACCCGGCCCGGGCGCGACGGCCGTCGACTGCTCGACGGCATCGAACGGCTCAGGGACCGGGTTGATCGTGCTGTTGTCGTGCGCCAGCACCCCCGCCTTTCCCACGAAGTAGCTCTCGCCCTCCGCGACCTGAAGATTGTACACCCGCTGCTTCGCATCCGCAGCAACCGACTCGACCCGCGCCAGGCCGCCGAGCGACCGCAACGTGTCGCCCGGCTTCAGCTCGCGGACCATCGTCCACCCCTTGCCCGCCTTCCACAGCCGGTGGATGCCCGTCGCCACGATTGACTCGCCACTGTCCAGCCCGATGCGATATGTCGAGTTGGGCGGGTTGTGATAGACCACGACCACCGCCTCGTACCTGAGCGTCCCAGCGTGCGTGTCCTGGGTGAGCACCAGGTCGCCGGCGCGGAGCGACTCGATCGGCCGCAGGCCCTCGAGCGTCCGCACGGGCGTCCCCGCGCCGAAGCACGAATGGTGGAAAACCTCCACTGCCACCAACTGGTCGAAAACCACCGGCGCGGCCTGGGGCTGGTAAGCCAGCGGGACCTGCTCAACGGTGGTCGTCTCCGATTGCGCCGACTGCATCGGAGAGTAAGCATAACCAAAGAGGTCGACCATCCACTTCATCCACGCCGATCGGTCGTCGCCCAGGTCCTTGCCGATTACATCGGCGAGGATCTGTCTCGGCTGCTGGTTACCCGCTCGAACCGCGGCGTTGTAGTTCTGGATGGCCTGGACGTCTCCCTCGAGCTGTGCCTCGGCGACCTGGGCAGCCACCTGCGACTGCCAGATCATCTCGCCGATCGGGATCTGGATCATCTGGTCGTAAATCCCGCTGGCAAAGACGAAACCATTCGAATCCCCTCCAAGGTTGATGATAATCCCGCTGGGGTTGTGCGTGATCTGCCGACTGAGCTGCTGGCTCACCGCGGGCGAGAGCCCCGCCCGAGTAAAATCGCCAGCCATCCGAGCGGTCTGGGCAGAGGTGATCGGGCCGCCCATCCCAAACATGGCGGCCGCCTGGGTCGTGGAATTGGTGCCGCTATTGATCCACTGGGTCTGGTATGGCTGGTATTCGGTGACAACCGGCAGCCCATTGGCATCGAGCGACAGGTACTCGTTCGGCCCCATCACAAAGTTTGGCGCGGCCGGCGGAGAATACAACCGCTTTCGATTGTGCGTCCCGTCCTTGACGGTCAGCACGCCGGTCGTCCCTGGCCCGCGGACCCTCTTCACGTCGTACTTGATCGGATTCCGGATGAGCGCCACCAGCAGGGGCACGAAGTCCCGCGGGTCCCGCTGCCGCAGGGTCTGCGTCGCCTGCGACCGCACATCGCCGCTCGGGCTCCTCAGGGCTAAAAGCGCCAGCGCCCGGGACGAACCCGGCGCATCGATCTGCCCGAGAACCTGTACGGCCGTCCTCTGCCCGCTCGTCCCGCGCGGCACGAACACGGCCCAGATCATCGGCACGGCCCGCGGGTCGGTGATTTCCGCCAGCGCCGCCGCCGCCTCGGCACGGCGCTCCTTGATCCGGCTGGACAGCCCAATGCGATACCGATCCAGCAGCGGCTTCCAGAGCCGGTCCGCCGATTTCTGTTCCTCGGCCTCGCGCCGCGCGGCCTCCTGTCGCTCCGGTTTGATCCAGCGCCTGCCGACCCTCTTGAACCCCAGCCGCTTCCACGCCGCGTCTCGCCTCGGATCCAGCCGGATCACGGCCCGGTAGTGCGCCACGGCCTGCTCGCGAAGGCCGTTCTGATCGCACCAGGCCGCCAGCTTCGCCTGATCCGCAACCTTGTTGTGAGCAGCCCGGGCACGACGGTGGAGATACTCCTCAAGCACTGCCCGCTGCTTCGGGTCCTCCTTCGCCTGACGGGTGACGTCCTCGGGCCGCTCCCACTTCCCCTGGTAACTCACCAGCCCCAACAAACCACGGGCCAGGGTGTTTGACGGATCCTTGATCACGGCGGCGGCCAGGTGCTTCACCCGCTCCGCCGTCAGCCCGTGCGCCTCGCACCAAAGAGCCAGCCGCACCTGCCCCTCGGCACTCGACCCCGCCTGCGCCGCCACCGACCGGTACGCGGCCTGATCCGCTGGACGACCCCCGCCGCCAGTCGATCGGTCATCGCCCGGATCAGCCGCCACGATCGCCAACCCGCACAGCAACGAGAATAACATTGTCCGAGCCCTCCGATCGAGGCCAAAGCCAACCATGCTAACACGCGTACAAAATCCCTCGCGTTCGGAGTATGAGGATCCCGATCCTATTAACAGTAGGCGGTAGGGAGCGGAGAAAGTCACGCGCAATTTCAAGGCGGGCGAGCCGGCACGGTTGAAACCGGGGCCGGACACGGGATAATCGTCGCTACGGATGATGTCCGGCAGTGGCTGTGTTCGAGTCGACGGAATCCACCAGCGAGGGAGTTTCACCGATGACGAGAATGCGCAAGTACGCGACGGCTGTTGCGGCGACGGTGTCGCTGATCGGCCTGGGGGCCGCGATGGCGGCCGCGTCCGAGCCGACGGCAAGCCTCAAGTCCGGCAAGCCCGACATCAAGTCGGCCGGCCCCTTGACCTTCGGGCCAGACGGCATCCTGTTCGTCGGCGACACCAGGGGCGCCGCGGTCTTCGCCATCGACACCGGCGACCGCGCCGCCGTCGCCGCCAGGAAGCCGGTCCATGTCAAGAACATCGCGGGCAAGATTGCCGGCATGCT
The DNA here is from genome assembly GCA_021818605.1 of Planctomycetota bacterium. Classification (GTDB taxonomy): domain Bacteria; phylum Planctomycetota; class Planctomycetia; order Isosphaerales; family Isosphaeraceae; genus JAKAUH01. Next base: position 561 of record JAKAUH010000343.1, on the reverse strand, counting down.
GGGCACTGACATCCGCAATGTTCAGGTCAACGACCTGGCCGTGAACCCGGCCTCGGGAACGGTTTACCTGTCGGTCTCCCGCGGCCGCGGGCCCGATGCCCTGCCGGTGATCGTTCGGCTCAATGCCGACGGCAAGCTCGACGAGTTGAGCCTGGAGAACGTCCGCTTCGCCCGCGCCGAGGTCCCCAACGCCCCCGCGCCCGGCGCCCGTCAGCGCGGTGCGGACCCCCGCAGCGAGTCGATCACCGACCTGGCCTATGTTGACGGCCGCCTCTTCCTCGCCGGCCTGTCGAACGAGGAGTTCTCCTCGCGGCTGATCGCCATCCCGTTCCCGTTCAGCACCGAGGGGATCGACGGCGCCTCGATCGAAATCTACCACGGCGCGCACGGACGGCTCGAGACCCGGTCGCCGATCCGGACCTTCGTCGCCTACCGCATTGACAATCAGCCCTACCTGCTGGCGGCCTACACCTGCACGCCGCTCGTGAAGGTCCCCGTGTCCGACCTCAAGGCCGGCGCCCACGTCATGGGCAAGACCATCGCCGAGCTGGGCAACCGCAA
>JAKAUH010001127.1 GCA_021818605.1 Planctomycetota bacterium | reverse complement strand
TCCGATCTCTGCGAAGAGGCGCGCGGCCGGGCTCATGCGGCGCTGGCCGAATGGTCCCGGGTTGCCGCGAATTCTCCATTCGCCCGCAAGGTCGCCGTGGCGCGCGCCCGCATCTTCACCAACGCCGGCCGCTTTGCCGCCGCCGAGGACGTCCTGCTGGCGATCCCGCGCGGCCGCGACGAAGAGGGCACGCTCGCGCGCCAGGCCCTCGAGTTACTCTATCGCGTCGAGGTCCGCAACCGCGAGATCCGCGCCTTGATCCTGGAGTCCTGGGCCAATGCACCCGACCCCGGCTATGTTCTGCGCCGGCTCTATCTGCTTGAGGATTCGGCCTTCCCGGTCGACTACGTCAGGCAGGCTCTGGCCGGCGGCGATCCGAAGGATGACCGCGTCTGGCTGGGTCAAGCGAACCTGGCGATCTGGATGGGACGGCTCGACGAGGCCCGACGCTGGCTGGATGCGTGCTCATCGCGCCGGCCGGACGACCCGGCCGTCTGGTCGTCGCGGCTCGACCTGGGTCTGGCCCTTCACGATCCCGCCGAGGTCTGCAAGGCGCTGGAGCACATCCCAGCGGCGTGGTCCACTCCGGGCGAAACCCGCCGGCTCTGCGCGTGGCTGGCCGCGCGGCTCGGCGATCACGAGCGCGAGCGGCGCGAGCTGATGGACCTGACCGCCGACGAGCCTGGCGAGACCCGGGCCTGGGACCGCCTGGCCGAGCTGGCGCTCGAATCAGGCCGCCGCGACGAGGCCGAGACGTTCCGCAAGCGAAAAGCCGAGATGAGCGCGCTGCACGAACAATACGTCGCGCTCAACAAGCGCGACGACCGCTCGCAACACGCCGAGAAGCTCGCCCGGATGGCCGGCGCGCTGGGACGCAAGACCGAGGCCCGCGGCTGGATGCTCATTGATCAGGGGCGTGCCTCGCTCGAAAAACTGGTGGGCAGCTCGGAAACCACGGCGAGCGCGGAGACACTCGCGTCGCGGATGGGCGACCTGCTTGAGCGGGTGGAGCAACGTCCCGGCCGTCCAATCGCTGGCGAGCGGAAGGGCATGGTTCCCGCCCGGGTGCGATTCTCCGACCGCGCGGAATCCGACGGCCTGGCCTTCTACCACGACAACGGCCACACGCGCAGGAACCCGCCGCCGCCCGAGGCGATGTGCGGGGGCGTCGGACTGCTCGACTACGACGGCGACGGCTGGCTCGACGTGTACGTCGTGCAGGGAGGGCCATTCCCGCCACTGGCTGCCGCGCCCAGTGGCGACCGGCTGTTCCGCAACCTGGGTGGCGGCCGCTTCGAGGATGCGAGCGCTCGCTCGGGGATCGCGCGTTTCCCCGGCGGCTACGGCCACGGCGTCGCGGTCGGCGACTACGACAATGACGGCCGGCCCGACCTGTTCGTCACCCGCTGGCGAAGTTATGCCCTCTACCACAACCGGGACGATGGAACGTTCGAGGACGTCACGGCGGTCTCCGGCCTGGGCGGCGATCGCGACTGGCCGACCTCGGCCGCATTCGCCGACCTCGACAACGACGGCGATCTGGATCTTTATGTTTGCCACTACCTGCACTATGACCCGACCAACCCGAGGCGGTGCGAGAATCCGGGCTCGCCTGGCGAGCACGCGTGCAGTCCGCTGGCATTCCCCTCGCTGGCCGATCACGTGTTTCGCAACGATGGCGGGCGGTTCGTCGACGTGACCGAATCCGCCGGCATCGCCGATCCCGATGGCCGTGGGCTGGGCGTTGTGGCGGCCGACCTCGACGACGACGGCCGGGTGGATCTCTTCGTCGCCAACGACATGACGGTGAATGACCTGTTCCGCAATCAGGGCGGATTCCGGTTCGAGGAGATCGGCGCGATCGCCGGCGTGGCCTGCGCATCCGACGGGAATTACCGGGCCGGGATGGGAATCGCCTGCGGCGACCTTGATGGAGACGGACGGATCGACCTGGCCGTGACCAACTACTACGGCGAATCGACGACGTTCTACCGCAACCTGGGGGACGGTCTCTTCGCCGACCAGACGGTAACGGCCGGGCTGGCTGGACCGAGCCGGCCGCTCCTCGGCTTCGGCGCCGCGTTTCTTGACGCCAACAACGACGGCTGGCTCGACCTGCTCACCGCCAACGGTCACGTCGTCGATCGGCGGCCGCGATTTCCCCTGACGATGCCCTTGCAGCTCTTGCTCGGCAGCCCCGGCGGGCGGCTGAGCGACGTCTCGGGCCAGGCCGGTGCGTCGTTCGAGGCGATGCACCTGGGCCGGGGCCTGGCGATCGGCGACCTGGACCATGACGGCCGGCTCGACGCCGTTGTCGTCGCGCAGAACGAACCCCTGATCGAGCTTCGCAACGAGTCGCAGCGCAGCGGGCATTACCTGGTGCTTCAGCTCGAGGGGACGCAATCGAATCGGGACGCGGTGGGGGCGAAGGTCGCGGTCACGAGCGGCGGGCGCGTGCGGGTCGCGCAACGGATCGGCGGCGGAAGCTACGAGTCGGCGTCCAGCCCGCGGCTCCATTTCGGACTGGGCGACTCGCGCCGGGTCGATGCCATCGAGGTACGCTGGCCGTCCGGCCAGGTCGACCGCTTCGGCCCGCTCGAGGGTGATGTCGCGTACCGGCTGGTCGAGGGTTCCCGCGATCCACGTCCGCTCGCGGGCTGGCCGCGGCAGCCTCGGCCGGCGCGTTGACACACGAGGCCCGACACGCCGACGATGGGATGACAATTACCTGGGTGGAGAGAAGAGCTCATGCGCCGGAGCGGGCCGCGGATCGGTCGGATCGTGGGGACCATTGCCGCCGCCGCGATCCTGGGAACGGGTCTGATCGTCCTCGTCAGAGCCTGGCCGCGAGGCGACGCGGGCGCCCTGATCCGAGCCCGGGATGCCTACGCTCGCCACGACTGGAATACCGCCGCGATCGCCGCGCGCGAGGCCGTCAAGATCCGACCGGACGACACCGAGGCCCTCCGGCTGCTGGCGAGGGCGTCGCAACGGCTCGGACGCGACGCATCCGCCAACGCGATGTTCCACCGGCTCGGATCCGAGGCACTCCAGGCCGAGGACGACTTTTTACTCGGCGTCGGCCTGACCCGCGCGGGCCGGTCGGCTGCCGCGATCCGGATGTGGGAAAAGGCGCTGGCGCTCGAGCCGGATCATGCCGAGGCGCTCGACGCGTTGGCCCGCGCATATGCCGCCGGCAACCGTCCGGACGAGGCCGCGCGACTCGCCGAGCGTCTTGCCCACCGTCCGGGGTGGGAGTTTCCAGGCGAGTTGATGTGGGGCTCGCTTCGCTTCGAGCTCGAGGACCCAGGCGGCGCGGCCGATCTCCTGTCCCGCGCCCTCGACCGCCCCGCGGCTTCACGGCTCGACGCGGCATCGACGCTCGACTATCGCAAAATGCTGGTTCGGGCGCTGCTGCGCGCCGGACGGACCGATGATGCCCGGCGCCGGCTCCAGGCACTCCCCGATGCCGATGCCGACGGCGACCCCGAGCTGACCTGGCTGCACGGCCGGGCCTCGCTGCTCGCCGGTGACATCCCGGCGGCGACCGCCGCGATCGGCAAGGATTCCTCGTATCGCTCCGCACACCGAATGGAGCCCGAGCCCAGCCCCTATTCCGGCGAATCCCGCTGTGCCGGTTGCCACGCCGAGATCGCTCGCAAGCAGCAATCGGGCCGGCATGCATCGACCCTGGTCCGTGGAGCGGAGCTCACCCGGCTCCCCTACCCCGACGGCCCAATCCCCGACCCGGACGACCCGGCTGTGACCCATCGCTTCCGCCGCGAAGGAGAATCGGTCCGCTTCGAGTCCCAGTCCGCCGGAGCGGTGCGGTCGGCCCTGATCCGGTATGCGTTCGGCTCGCCCGATCACTACACTTCGCCCGTCGGTCCCGACGACTCCGGCCGCGACTACATCATCCGGCTCTCGCATTACGCTCGTGGCCGCGAGTCCGGCTGGGTACGAACGACCGGCCACTCGGCCCATTTCTCCGGCAGCCGCGACTATCTGGGCAAACCTCTCAACGGACCCGACGGTCTCTATCGCTGCCTCTTCTGTCACGCGACCAATCCCCGCTCGGTCCTGGAAGGCACCGGAGCCGTGTCAAGGGATCGGGCGATCGGCTGCGAACGGTGCCACGGGCCGGGCGAGTCGCACATCCGAGCGATCGCGGCGAAGCTTTCCGACCTGGCCATCGTCAACCCGGCCAGCGGCACCGGGGAAGAACGGATGCGACTCTGCGGCCAGTGCCACAGCCAGCACCTGGCTCTGCCGGCTCCGCCGCCGCGCACCGACCCCTATTGGATCCGGTTCCAGGGGACGACGCTGGCCTGGAGCCGCTGTTTTACCGAGAGCACCGGCATGCTCGACTGCATCACCTGTCACGACCCGCACCACGAGGCGAAACGCACCGAGGCGGAGCACGTTGCCCGTTGCCTCGAGTGCCATGCTCCCCCGGCCTCGCCCCGGAAACGCGCGCCATCAGGCTCGTCCGCTCTGGGCGGCGCAGTCTGTCCGGTCAATCCGCGCGGCGGGTGCGTCGCCTGCCACATGCCGTCCTACGAGAGCGCACCCCTGCACGCGACATTTACGGATCACTACATCCGCGTGCACCCCGACCGGAAGCCTTAGAGCCGCAGGTAGATCTTGTGCCGCTCGAGGTAATATACGAACAGGTAAGTGATCGCGAAGAACACGCCGAGCCCGGTCGCGGCATACCAGAGTGGCGAATCCGGCACCACGACGGCCAGCACGGCGCCCTCGACCATGTGGTGGATGATATAGGCGGCCAGCGGGTTCTGCCCGAAGGTGCGAAACAGCCCGACCTGAAGCCTCGCCAGGTCGCACAGCGGGATAAACAGCGCATAAAGCGCCAGCGCGAACCCCGAGGAAAAGAGGGTGAACGGCAGGCTGACTACCTTCTTGTTCATCGCCCAGTAGCTGTGCAGACGGATTGAGGGCTTCGGCGGCATGACGAAGGGCGCTGTCGCCAGCAGCGACGCAACGGGCCGACCCCGAACGTTCGACAGCGGCGGAATCACGGGCGACGCGGCGACCTCGGTCGGCTTTCCCTCGGGATCCATCGCCACCACGACCGACGCCCGATCCGTGTCGTACAGGGTTCCCAGGCAGTTGAGGCCGTAGCCGACCGCCATCAGGATGATTCCGGCGCCCAGCAGCCGCCCAGTCGCCGACCACGGCCGGTGCGACGCCACCACATCATAAGTGATTGCCCCGAACAGCATCGGGATCGCCCAGCCGATCGGCCCGAAGAATCCGCCGTCCCATGCGGATTTCCCGACCAGACCGAGCCAGGTGTCGAGCCCGTTGG
>JAKAUH010000850.1 GCA_021818605.1 Planctomycetota bacterium | reverse complement strand
GATCTCCAAACGAGGGATCAATGCTGCGTGACTGCACCCAGGCCGCATAACCCGGATGCCACGAAACCTTCCGGTTGAATGATTATTGAATCACCCCGTCCGAGCAAGGACAATCGTCTTCCGTCAAAAAATCGCCGGTGCCGCCCGGGGTCCCCAGGGGTTGCCGCAGGCCGACCGGGCGTCGTATGATCCGGGTCCGAGACCCGGCGCCGGCGGCGGCGGCATCCGGCCGCTGATTTTCCCGGGTTCGCGGCGCGACCCGGATAGACAGACAGACTGTTCAGGAGACGACGTCCATGGCCAGCAAGATCGTGATGAACATCGGCGAGGCCCTCGCCGGCGAAGGCAACGAGATCGCCCACATCGACCTCTTGATCGGCGACAAGACGGGCCCGGTGGGAACCGCCTTCGCCACCGCGCTGGCCAACCAGTCGGAGGGGCACACCAACCTGCTCGCCGTGCTCACGCCCAACCTGATCGCCAAGCCGGCCACGGTGATGATCACCAAGGTCACGATCAAGGGGATGAAGCAGGCCCTGCAGATGTTCGGCCCGGCGCAGTACGCCGTCGCCAAGGCGGTCGCCGACTGTGTCGGGGATAACACCATCCCGGCCGACCAGGCCGACGACCTGGTCATCGTCTGCGGCGTGTTCATCCACCCCCAGGCCGAGAACAACGCCAAGATCCGCGAGTACAACTACGAGGCCACCAAGCTGGCGATCCAGCGCGCCATGAAGAGCTCGCCCACGCCGGCCGAGATCACCTCGCAGAAGGATTCCGTCCAGCACCCGTTCGCCGGTTGAGTGAGGCAGGGCGCGAAATGACCTGCGCTCCATCTCGGAAGGGCGGTTGAATCCTGTAGGGGGCATTGCCCACCGGTCGAGGCCCTCAATCGATGGGTGATGCCCACCTTATCACCCCGGCAAGGAAGATCCTCAAGTAGGTCAGGCTCTCAGCCTGACAATGAAGGCGTGTCAGGCTGAGAGCCTGACCGACTTTTCTGCCGGCGTAATACCAGACTTTCGGAGCGAACACGGAATTCCTGGTCCCTGACCTCCAGCCCCTAGCCCCTACGCCAATGGCCAGCACGAAGCCGAAGATCCTGATCCAGCTCGACACGGATCCGCAGCCCAGCGTCTTCGACGCGGTCGTCGCGGTGGATTCCGGCGCCGAGCAATTATTCCGCCACGGCGGAGTCACGCCGGCAAACGTCCGCGAGTTGGTCTATGGCGCCCTGTTCACGCGGGGGCCGGCCGACCTGTCGTCCACGGCGATCTTCGTCGGCGGCTCGAACGTGGCGGCCGGCGAGGCGCTGGTGGACGCGGTGACGAGGACGTTCTTCGGCCCGTTCCGGGTCTCGGTGCTCTTCGATGCCAACGGCGCCAACACCACGGCCGCGGCCGCCGTGCTGGCCACGTTGCAAGGCGCCGGCGGCTCGCTCGAGCGGGTGCCGGTCTCGGTCCTGGCGGCCACGGGTCCGGTCGGCCAGCGTGCCGCCCGGCTGATGGCCCGCCTGGGCGCCGTCGTCTCGGTCGGCTCGCGCCGGCTCGACCGTGCCACAGTGGCCGCCGAGTCGATTCGCCAGGCCACCGGAGCCGCGGTCATCCCGTTCGAATCGCCGACGGACCCCGATGGCCTCCGAACGGCCCTGGCTGGCGCGGCGGTCGTCGTCGCCGCCGGCGCGGCGGGAATCTCGCTGCTACCGGCGGACGTCTGGCAGGCTCTCCCCGACCTCAAGATCTTGATCGACCTCAACGCCGTCCCGCCTCTGGGCATCGAGGGCATCGAGGCGACCGATAAGGGCACCGAGCGCGGCCGTGTCCGCGCCTGGGGCGCGCTGGGCGTCGGCGCCACCAAGATGAAGATCCACAAGCGGGCCGTGCAGGAACTGTTCACGTCCAACGACAAGGTCCTCGACGCCGAGCAGGTCCTCGACATCGGGCGGTCGCTCGGCTGATCGTTCGGCCGGCCGGTTGGAGGCCCTCGCGTGCTCCGCGTCGTCGGCACTGATCCGGGTACGAGCAGCCTCGACCTGCTGCTCCTGGGCGATGGCGATGTGCTCGACCAGGCCCGGCTCGAGCCGGAATTGCTCCGACAAAACCCGCAGGCGCTCGTGGATCTCCTCGCGAGCTGGGCGCCGATCGACCTGGTCGCCGCGCCCTCGGGATACGGCCTGCCACTGGTCCGCGGCGAGGCGTTCGCCGAGGATCACCTCGAGCAGATGTCGCTGGTCCGCCCGGACGATCGCGGGCGAGATTCGGGCGTGGTCGGATTCCGCGGCTGGGTCCGGGCGTTCGGCAATTCGGGGATGCCACTGGTCTTCCTGCCCGGCGGGTTCCACCTGTCGACGATCCCGGCGCATCGCAAGCTCCGGGCCGTCGACCTCGGCACGGCCGACAAGGTCGCGGTCGCGGCGCTGGCGCTCTGGCTCGACGCCCGGGAAACGGGCGGCTTCGGACATTCGACGTTCGCCCTCGTCGAGGTCGGCTCGGCGTTCACGGCGATCCTGGCCGTCGAGCGTGGAGAAATCGTCGACGCCTCGGCCGGCACAAATGGCCCGATCGGCGTGCGCTCGGGCGGATTGTGGGACGGCGAGATCGCCTACTGGCGCAGTCCGCTGGCGAAGGACGAACTGTTCCGCGGCGGCCTGATCGACCTGGGAGCCGCTGGCCCGCTCGCGTACGCCGAGTCGCTCCGCAAGCACGCCATGGCCCTCAAGGCATTTTGCCCGTTCGAGCGGATTTATCTCTCAGGCCGCGGCCTCGAGCGGCCGGATATCGATCGTCTGACGCGCGACGCACTGGCCCCGTGCGGCCGCCTGATCGCGCTCCCGTCGCTACCGGGCGCGTGGGTCAAGCACGCCGCGCAGGGCTCGGCCGTGCTCGCCGACGCCCTCGCCGGCGGGCGCTTCGCCTCGGTCGCCGGGTCCTTGCGACTGGACGAGTCGTCGGGCTGTGTGTGGGATGTCCTCGGCGGCCCGACGAGTGAAGGCGGAGTCAGGTAATGTCCTGCCAGAGCCGGGCGTCGATCCCGGGGAATCGGGCGAAGTGCCGGACGTTGGTCGTCGCGATGATGACCGTGTCGCCGGGCTGGCCGATGGTCGCCGCCATGCCGGCGACGACAGTGTCGACATCGAGGTCTTCCTGTCCGGCCGTCGGCTGGCCGCCCTGGCGAACCAGTGACCAGAATCTTGCGGCCCGATCCCACGCTCTCTGGCTCACGTCGAGACAGCCGAATTGACTCCTCAGGAGGTCGAGATTACGGAGTTTCGCCGAAGCCCGAATACGCAACAGCTCGCGGCGCACCTCGAAGTCGCAAATGGAAGGAATCAGAACGTCCGCTCCGGCGACCTCGAGCATCGCAAGCCAGTTCCGACACTGGTCGACCAACGGAATCCCATGGCGCGAACATGCCAATCCAAGGGGCCCGGAGTCGATCAAGATCAGTCGCGCCATCAATACAGCCCCAGCCCTGCGAAAACCTTTCGACCCTCTGGGCGATTCTCGTCAATGCCGCGCATGAAGGCTTCTTCCGTCCCGGGCGGATCGTCGTCGGGCAGCTTCGCGATCGCCTCCAGGGCCCGAACCGCGGCCTCGGAGCGGACTTTCCTCTCTTCGGGACTCAAGGGGATCAACCGCCCCCTCTCGTCCAGGCGGCGAGCGGGAACGGCCGGGATTTCCCCGAGTTCGGCGGTCAATTCAACCTCGGTGGACCGGGCAGACGGCGAAGCAGTGGGCCCTGCCATGATGTTTGATCTCCCTTCTCCAACGGATCCCCCGGCCCCGGCCTACCACCAGAGACGCGGAGCATCACCGCCTCGGTTTCAAGCGGACGGATATCCGTCTTGTAGTGTACCCGACGGCCCTGCGCGGCGGCATCGCGGGTCACGACATCGACCTTTTCCGTGGCGCTCGGATACAATCCATCGGGGGCACATACCGCCCTTCGCCGGCGTGCGGCTCGCGGCGCTTCGGTCTTGAGGTGTCCCCCGTCCATGAAAAGGCGCCCCTTCATCCTCGGCCCGCTGGTGATCCTGTTCGGCGGGTGGCTCGTGCTGACGGTCCTGGGCTTCGCCACGCTGATCGACCCGTCCCTGCCGGATGACGAGTGGCGGCGCGCGTACCTGCACAACGTCTTCGGTGAGCTCGGGAACCTGCTGACGGGCGTCGCGATCATCGTCGCGGGCTTCTGGGTCGCGGTGGGTGGGGGACGGGACGGTCGAGGCAAGCCCTCGCACAATCGTTCGTCTTGACCCTCATTCCAGTCACTTCCGCTTCACGAACGGGTTCGGCGTCCCCTCGAGCGGGCCGCCGGGCTCGGGGCGCCAGAGGGCCAGCTCGTCGATCTTGCGCGCCAGGGCGAAGTCCTTATCGGTGATCCCGCCCGCCGAGTGGGTCTTGAGCTTCACCCACAGCTTGCCCCAGGTGACCGAGAGATCGGCATGGTGCCAGGCGGCCTCGCAGAGAAAGCCGATCGCGTTGACCAGCATCAGGGTCGTTGGCCAGCCGTCGGTGTTGAACTTCCGCCGCAGCCAGCCGTCGTCCAGCTTCCACTCGGAGAGGCCCTCCGACTGGATCCGCGCGGCCACCTCGTCGTCCGTGTAGATTTTTGGCTTTTCCTTCGATTCGCTCTCGCTCATCGCCAGGCTCCTTCGGGCAATGCCTACTCCACGAACTCGCGTGGGTCGGGCATTCTTGGCCAACGCACAACCCCGTCGGGCAAGAATGCCCGACCTACTACTTCATTCCCTACCGCACGGCGATCGGGTTGCCCGGCGAGCCGGTGGCGCCCTTGAACCGCAGCGGAGCGAAGATGAAGGCGAACTCGCCGACGTGGTCGCGGGCGATCTCCTCGAGGTCGAGGTTCTCGAGGTTATAGATCCCGTGGCGGACCAGCAGATGCAAATGAGCAGGATACGGCCAATCGGGGTCCTCGGGCGGGACGACCTCGGTGGCCCAGGTATCGGCGCCGACCAGGGCGATCTTGTGGTCGCTGAGCCAGCGGGCGGCGTCGATGCCGATGCCCGGCTCGCCGGCGCCATAGGCCTCGTTGTCCTTCATCCAGAGCTGCCCGTGGCCGGTGCGGATCAGGATGACGTCCCCCTCGCGGACCTCGACGTTCCGGGCCTTGAGCGCGGCTTCGATGTCGTGGGGAGTGACGACCTCGCCGGTCCTCATCCGCTCGACACCTCGCGCCGCGGCGACGTCCGCCAGCACACCGCGGGTGAAGAACACGCCGACGTTCTCGACGCCGAGTTTCTGCAGCCCGTAGGCCGTGCCGAACTGCGAGCGGCGGAAGCCGTTGTAAAAGTAGTCGTCGCCGCCGATCCGGACGAGA
>JAKAUH010000666.1 GCA_021818605.1 Planctomycetota bacterium | reverse complement strand
TTGCCGAGGTCCGGTCGCTCACCCAGCCGGTCGGCCGGCCGATCGAGTCGGACTCGGGACGGGGGCTACTCGGCCGATTCGGCAACCGGGTGCTGGCCTTCGCTGCCGAGTCGCGCTACGTGAGCGCCGGGCCGGCCCGGCCTGCCGACGCCGGCCACATCACGCGTCTCGACATCGTGTTCAAGACCGACCCGTTCTCAGAGGAGAGCCTCGAGACGCTCGACCAGGTCCGCCAGACCCTCGAGGATGCCGCGGCGACTGGCGGGCCCATCGCCGGGACGCGGGGTATCGGCCTGGCCGGTTCGACCTCCGCGGTGAACGACCTCCGCCGGGTGACCACCAGCGACCAGCGGCGGATGTACGTGCTGATCTCGGTGGGCGTCTATGTGATCCTCGTCGCACTCTTGCGCCGGCCGGTGATCGGGCTCTACCTGGTCGCGACGGTGGTACTCGGCTACCTCGCGTCGCTGGGGATCACCGACCTGGTTTTCCACGCGCTACATCGCGGCCCCGAGAGCTGGGGCGGGCTCGACTGGACCGTCGGGTTTTTCCTGTTCGTAATCCTCGTCGCGGTGGGCGAGGACTACAACATCTTCCTCATGGCCCGGGTAGTCGAGGAGGAGGAGAAGCACGGCACCACCGAGGGGACGCGGCTCGCCGTGGCGCACACCGGCGGGATCATCAGCTCGTGCGGGCTGATCATGGCCGGCACCTTCGGCGCGATGCTGGCGGGCAAACTGGCGTCGCTGCGCGAGCTGGGTTTCGCGCTGGGGCTGGGCGTGTTGCTGGATACCTTCCTCGTCCGGCCGATCCTCGTCCCGGCGTTCCTCGTCCTGATCGAGCGTGCTCGGGGACGCCGTCGTGGCGGCACCGGAGATTCGGGTATTTCGCGCGCCATCTACAGCGCGGAGCGGCACCACGCGGTCGGGGCGGAGGACGCATAGAAGTCCTGCCCGATTTTCTCAGCGTCTGTCCCGAATATCGTCCACGGCAACTCGAACTCGCCGGGGCTCCAGACTCGGTTCACTGGACGATCTGGCGGTAGACGACCGCCGAATGCCATGGACCTGGATTCGTCGAATCGAAGCCGTCGAGTTTCAGCCTGTCCACCAGGAAGAAGCCGCGGTAGCGGCGGCGGCTGTCGCTCGCCAGGCCAATCTCGGGACCAAGGATGTCGAAGGCCAACTGCGGTTGGCCCGAAGCGATCATCCCCGCATGACCCCGCCGCTTCACCTCGAAGAACCCAACTGTGATCCACACGGCGTACTGATGCGTCCGCACCGTGGTCAAGTTCATTACGCGCTGGAGCATCTCAATCCGCCACCACGGGTGCTCGCGGGCGTCCAGCAGGGAAGAACTCGGGTCGTCTGGTTGACCCAGCCCGACGCTCGTCACCGGCGCCCCGGCATTCGCTGGGAAGCCGTTGCCAGGCCAGATTGACCACACCAGATTCGGATAACCGTTGTTGAGCGCGATCGTTGCCGACGTGCCGTTCAACGACACCGTCATAGGCGGCAGCGCACCCGGCGCCGGTGGCGGGACGTTCGCCGTCATTGGGGCCGGGGGCGTCGGTTCCTGGTTGTTGAGGAACGAGTCGCCGGATTCGCTCGCGTTGCTTTCGGCGTTGGCGTCCGGGACCTGAAACAACCGGCGAACGGCGATCGCGCCGGGATACGCCGGCACGCCGCCCGCCGCCACGTTGCCGCCGGTCGGCGCCGTCTGCGTCGGATAGCCCGGGAACAGATTCGGGTTCCTCACGCCCGGGTCGGCCGTGTAAATCGTCGGGTCCGTGCTCGGCGGGTTGGTGTACGGCGACGGCGGTAGCGTCGCCGGGCGCATCACGGTGTAATCGATGTCGGGGAATGATAGCGAGCGGAACGGCCGCTCGGCCGGGAGGCCAGTGCCAAAGCCGGCCGGCGCCGGACTCGGAGGGTCGCTCGGAACAACCGAGCTATTCTGACCGACCGCCCCGGTCCCGAATCCGAACAGGTAGCCCGAGCCGCCGTGCCGCAGCCAGAGGAACTGCGCGAACGCCGCCTTGATCCGACTGTCCACCATCCCGACCGGTCCGGACGGATTCCCCAGGTTGGCCGCGGCGAGGATCGGGTCCGTTGCCGTGACGCCGCGGTTGGCGATCGGATACACATAAGCCGGCGAGCCGTTCGCGTCGACGGCGGTGACCACCATCGGCATCGGCGGTCCATACTGCGGGATGGGAGTCCGGCCGTTCAGCGGCAGCGAATAGCTCCCCGGTGGGATCGACGGGACCTGAATGAAGTTGAGCCACTGCTGGTTGAAGTGGACATCCTGACGGCCAGCGACGCTGAAGAAGACCTCCTCGTCGATGATCAGGTTGAAGTTCAACAACCCCGGTCGGGTGTCCTGCCGCTGCCAGTCGAAGTTGGCCCCCTGGGCGACCGGGCCGATGGCGCCGAGCATCGCGGCCGGGACATCAAAGAACTCGAGCATCCTGTACCAGCCGTCGCCGGTCGGGCTGCCGACGATCGTACCGCCCGTGTCCGCCGCGCTTGAGGCGCCGGTATAGAAGAACCGGTCCACGAGATAGGGGAAGGTGTGGGGCGGCATCGGATTGACGGCCGAGCCGGTCACGAAGGGCCTCGCCGCGGTCGCGAAGGGAATGATGATCGGGGGCGGGGTCGACTGCGGTTCGACCTGGGCGAACAGGCCCGAGCCGCTCCGCGACGGAGCGAACTCGGCGAACTGCTTGGTGAACAGCCCCGGGGGGCAGCCTGGGACCAGCAGCAGCTCGGCAACGCCGGTGAAGTCGCGGTCGTGGAACGGAAAGTAGTCCCACCACTCGGCCTGGTCGTTGGCGATTCCCAGGGTGTGGTAGATCGGGTTGGTCGCGTAGTAAGTCTTCCCCGAACCCGTTGTGTCGATGAAGTAGGCGCCCTGCGTCCCCAACAGGTTGGAATAGCCCGTCGGCGCCGCGATCTGCTCGGTGTAGCCGTAGCGGGCGTCGAGCGCCTGGAACGCCGCGGTCCCGCCGGGCGCCACCGGGACGGCGTGGCCGCCGCGGTAGGGTTGGAATCGCTGGGCCGAGTAGGCTGTGTTCACCTGCGACGATGACAGGTCGGGGACCCTCGACGGCCCTCCCGTCGGGCCCTGGACGATCAGTGGTGCCGTCGCGTCGATGTAGGGGAAGCGCATGGCGTCGACGACCAGCATCGGATTGCTCGCCGACACCGGCGCGAACGGGTTGGCGGGCCGGCGGAGGCAGACCCAGTAATACCTCGTCTGCCGGCTTCCAGCGGGCACCGTGGGCAGCTTCGGCCGGTAGTTGGCCGGCGCGCTGCCCGAGCCCTCAACGACCCCCGGCAGTATGCCCGGATACCAGGTGATCCGCGGTGTCGCCGCCCCGTTGAACGGGTCGGCCGCGGAGCTGAGATACTGCACCAGAGCCGGTGTGTTCGGCGCGATCCCGTTGCCGGGCGGATAATAGGTCGTCGGTGTTGGAGTCCCGACCTCGTACCTCGAGTTGGGCACGATGTTGCCGAAGGCGTAGAAGAAGTTTGTTGGCGGCACCGGCCGGCTTCCCGTCGGGTTGCCCGGCGAGGGTGCGGGCACCCCCGCAGGCCCCAGCGGCACCAGGGCCGGATCCCTCCCTGGACGCCCGGCCGACGACGACGTGAACGAGTCTCGGTTGAGCGGGATCATCGCGTAATACCGGCCCTCCTCGACCAGTTCGCCGCGGTAGGGGTCGGGGCGGCTGTTGGGTGCGTCGTCGGTGAACACCAGGTCCCAGCAGCCTCCGGAGTACGGATCTCCCGGTGTGTATTGAAGCCCGCCGAGGTCGATGATGCTCGGATCCGGCGGGTTGCCTTCGCCCGACGGCAGGGCCGCGTAGGACGACTGCGTCAGCGTGTTGACCATCTCGACGAAAAACCGGTTGGCCTGCGCAGTCCCCGCGCCTTGATACGCATACGAGAATGCGAGAACCTCGTTGAGCGCGACGGGGTTGTACTCCATGCCGTACTGGTCCAGGGGGATGGCGTAGTCTGGCGCGGAAGAAGCCAGGACGAGAGTGGGGGCCGTCGCGAGCGTCGCTGCGCCGCCAGGGGAACTTGCAGCCTGCCCCGGCACCAGCACGACGTCCGGGTTCCGCCAGTGAGTCATCGTGCAGTCGGGGTCCCGGAAATCGATGATGTTGATCACAAACTGGCTGAGCTGGGCCAGCTCCTCCGGGGTGTCGACGGACCGGGGAGGCAGGATCCACCTGAGCAATTGATAGGTCTCGCCGATCCACTTGCGCCGGATCGGCTCGTCGGGGTCGTGGGAGACCGGCAGGGGATAGTTGAGGTTGATCTTGCGCCCTCGGTGGGCCAGCGGCGGCGACGCGACGAACGAGCCCAGCGCGGCGCTCGTAACGGCGAAGCTCGCGTTTGCCGCCGGAGCGAACCGGCTGTTGAACCGGAAGGCGTTCCGGGGATTGTCGTTGGCCCAGACGTACTGGTCCGATTCCCAGGACTCGAGTGCGAACAGCCGTCTGCGACGCGAGCCGTCGATGGCATTGGTGAAGCTGACCGGTGCCAGGCCGGCCAGCCGGCTCGTCATCGAGGGGCCGTCGACATCCTGCGACCGGTAAAGCCACTCGAGGTCGGCGGGACCGTAAGGCGAATCCAGCAGCGCTCTGGGACGGTAGAGGTTCATCTCGTCGGCCTCGTTCAGCCCGTTCGTGCGGATGTTGAGGTCGTAGGTCGGGTAGGCGACCGGGATGCCGGCGGAGATATCCTGGTCAGCGGGCATGCCGCCGTTGAGCTGGGGTGAGTAGCCGCCGCCGGCATTGGGGAGGTTGGGGTTCTTTGCCGCCTCGAAGCCGTGCAACGGGTTGTTGGTGAGGTCGGGCAGATAGATGGGGAATGACAGGTTGGCTGGGTTCGGCCCACCGGTGTAGAACAGGTCGTTGCCGGCGGACGGATAGTCGATCGCGCCGGGCGTCGCCCCATCGGCGACGACACCGATCACGCCCGGGGCACCGGGAGGGCGGAAATAGCCGGCGAAATCGACCCGCCCGAAACCGTCGGCGCCGACGTTGCCCGCCGGCCAGGGCACGCCCCACCGCAGTACCTGTCCTGAGCCGTCGATGTCCACCGGTGTGACGAACCGGCGCACGCGATCGACCGGTAGGAGTAATCCGCCAGCGATGTCGAAGGAGTCACGGTCATTGACCTCGCCAGCGTGGCCGATCGGGAAGATGTCGAACAGGTTGTTGTTGATCGCGTAGGCGCCGAGGATCGAGAATACCGCGACGAAGGTAGCCAGCCCCCCCTTCGGAACCTTCAACAACTTGGCGAAGTGATGCGCGCCGAAGAGTCCGAA
>JAKAUH010001180.1 GCA_021818605.1 Planctomycetota bacterium | reverse complement strand
GCTGGACTATCTCCTCTTCTTCGCCGCGTGGCTGACTCCGTCGATCCTGCTGGTGCTGCTGGCGGTCTGGCGGATCCGGCCCGTGGCGCGGCGGGGGATCGACGCACCACGCACCAGCCGCGAGCCGAAGCTGACCCTGCTGGGCCGGCTGGTGCGCCGGCTGCCCGGCCCGTCGCTCGACGGCAACCCCGTGCTCTGGCGCGAGTGGCACCGCGCGCGACCCTCGCGCTGGCTGTTGCCCCTGGTCCTGACCGTGGGCGGTACGATGACGATCGGCTGCGCCTATGCCGCCAGCTCGGTCTGGGCCGAGGGCCTCGAAGTCAGGAACGGGCCGAACGTGGCGATGATGACTGGCATCTTTTCCATGATGATCCAGTTGATCTTCGGCCTGCTGATACTCTCGGCCATGGCGCCGATGTCGATGTCGGAGGAACGCCAGCGGGGCAGCCTCGACCTGCTGGCCGCGACGACGCTCTCGACCCCCGAGATCGTGCTGGGAAAATGGCTGGGTGCGCTGCGGAACCTGCCGTTCCTGGCCTTCGGCCCGGCGCTGCTGGCGCTCGCCATGGCCACGGCCTCGCATCTCCCGCCGCCATCGCTGGCCGCCACGCCGACGCCGGCCGCCACGGTGTGGTGGCAAAACAGGGATAACCCGCAGCCCGCCGTGCTTCTGCTGGCCGCCGGATTGCTTGCGGTGACGATCCTGGCCCACGGAGCGCTGCTGGCGAGCGTCGGCCTGGCGCTGGGCACGTGGGTGAAGCGCCAGGGACGGGCGATCGCGCTGAGCGTCACCTTTGCCCTGATCGTCGGCGCCGGCTGGCCGATCCTGATCGGGATGATGAGCAGGGGGCCATCCGACTGGTCGTTTGGTCTGATGTTTCTGAGCCCGGTCATGTCCGTCGGCGGTCTCACCGAGTACCTCGGGGATGGGTATGCCCGCTTCCGCGATTCGTTCCGCTTCCTCATTGGGCCGGGGTTCTGGGCGGTCGAGTCCCTGGCGATGGCCCTGGGATTGGTCTGGCTGACAACCCGGACCTTCGACGACTGCCTGGGCCGCATTCCGGAGCGTCCGCGGCGAACGCCTGTGCTCTCCGACGTCGTGCTGCTCCTCGCGTTCCTGGGCGCGGTCGCCGGTCTGTTCAGCGCGATCGCGATCAGAGCCGGCGGGACCTCGATCAAGACCGACCTGCGGCAAGGGGTCGTGCCGATCATCGGGGTTCCGACGATGGTGATCGGCCTGATCCTGCTGGGCTCGCTGGCGGCGTGGATCGGGCCGGGCTCACCGACAACGATGCCGGACCACAGGCCCGGCGGCGCGGCCTCCGGTTGGAGAATCTTCGCGGCCCGGTGGTGGTCGGCGTTCCGCCTGGTCCCGTTGCTGTCGATCGGGGTCGCGCTGATCCTCCTGGCCCTGGCGCTGGTCCGCCCGCCGGCCAAGGTGCGGGACAGGACCATCACCCTGCCCAATAACGGCGGCACGGCCATTCTGTCGGTCAACCCGTGGGGCGATGTCCAGGTGGTCGAGTCCGGCCTCGGCCCCACCAGCCGGACGACGGTCCGGGCGGCAACCCCCGAGGAGATCGCGGCGGCCACCGTGACCCCGGCGGTGCGCCCGCTGGCCTGGCGGCTGGGCCTGGCCGCGCTGGTGCTCGCGACGATCCTGATTCACGGCGCGGCGATCGTGAGCCTGGGTGCGGCGGCCGGAACGTGGATCCGCTCGCGCGGCAAGGCGGTCGCCGTCACCCTCGTGGTGTTCTTCGCGACGATCGCGGCCTGGGTAATCGCGAGGATGATCCTCGGCGACGCGTTCTTCGGCGACGGCTGGGCCTTCGCCATCCTGCTGCCGTCCGTCGCGATGCTGTCGATCCACATCAGCACGGACGATTCCGCCACCGACATCGCCGGCTGGGTCGCCTGCTGGGACGGCCTTTTGATCCTGGGCACCGTGCTCCTGTCGGGCCTGGCGATCTACACCCTCGAACGGCGGGCACGGCGAGGTGTGAAGGCGAAGGCGGTGGAGGAGCTGGAAGGCGTGATCGAAGCCGCGGAGCTTCAACCTGCGGGCGCGGGAGAGGCGGGCAGCGCGTCGATCTGAGGGCGCGTCAGGTCGAGGTAATCGCCTTCGGCGAGCTGGTACTTCTCATCAAGAGGCCCGCCGATCGCGCGAGAGCACCAGCCGAACAGGGTCCGCAGCAACCGGCAGGTCCGCGGGTTCGCCTGCACGTGGGGGACATCGAGACGCGCCAGGATCGCGCCGGCGCGTTCGATCTCGTTGTAGCCCCGGTGGTGGTGCTGGAGCTCTCTTTTCGGATACCGGATCGTCTCAACATCGCCGGGGTGATCGGCCAGCCAGCAGGGCAATCTTGAAGAACGACCAGGTGGAAGCGTCGGTCATCATCGGCCCACGTTTGGGACTTCCGGAGGTTTGCTCTGCGGCGCGATGGCCTCGCTCATGTAGAGCGAGCCGGCCGCGTAGTCCTGCAACAGATCCTGAATGTCGTCCATCTCACTGACTCGCGTAATCTGGGTGCGCCCCTCCTTCGATTCGACGGCAAGCAGCTCGTTCGGCTCGAACTGGCTCATCAGGACCGGCGAGTGCGTGGCGAGGATGACCTGACGATCCCATTTCTCGGCCGCTTCCCGGATCGCGTTGCCGAGCACGGCCAGGGCCCAGGGATGAAGCAACGTCTCGGGTTCGTCAATCATCACAAGCGGCGCTGTGCCTCGTGGATCGCAAAACAGCACCGTCAGAAGCAAGAGAAACTGAATGTGCCCATCCGAGATCTCCGACGCATACACGGGTCTTCGCCTGCCGGCTTCCAGGAACTGGGCGTAGACGACCGTGGGCGCCGTCGCCTCCGCGATGAGACCCTTGAAGGTCGGAAAACCTTCCGCCATGTACTTCATGATCGTGGTGTAGCGATCGTCGAGGAGCCGGCGGCCGTCGAGCGTCCGCAGGACCGACCAGAGGTTCTCTCCCTGCTCCATCAGGTGCGCCTCGGTCCCCGCAGGCGAGCCGTGTTGCTTCAGGTTCGCAAGCTCCATCGATCTGGAATGATAGAGCCGGCCGGACAGGACGACATCAGCAAAGAGATCCTCCTCAAACGCGTGCGGCGAGCCCGGGTGATGGGCGATAACAAGCCTCTTCGGCTCGCGCAGGTCCACGGACTGCGTTTGGGACGCCGGCCCTCCAAAGTAGAAGGCTTGCGCCGTCCCGATCGCGCGTTCGAGCGAGAATCCGGGCCTGGCCAGCGATCGGAGCCGCTCGCCCGGAACGGGATCGATCCGGCCGTTGAGCGATGCCAGGAGCGTAACCTCGTACTCGACTCGGTCCGTGCTCAACACAATCCGGATCGGCTCGCCCAGGCCGGCACCGTCGTACAGGACGCCAAGTCCCGGCCCCCGCTTCGCCAGGGCGAATTCGGCGTCCCGAAGATAGCCGTCTCGGACAAAGCTGATAGCATCAAGCAGGCTCGACTTGCCTGCCCCGCTCGGACCGAACAGGACATTCACCGGCCCCAGGTCGAGCTTGACATCGGCCAGCGAGCGGTAATTCTGGATGTGGATCGATTCGAGCCGGTTCGGCAGGGACGTTCAGGGCTCCGCGAGCGGCGACTCCGGTTCTCACGCCTCCATCATACTGACCCCAGCCGGTTTCCTGTAGTTCACGCCAGCAGCTCCGGCACGACCTTCGCCCCGCTGACCGCGGCGTCCGTGAGGGTATCGAGACGGCCGTCGTGGGGATAGGACAGCTTGCGGTGGTCCAGTCCCAGGGCGAGGAGCAGCGTCGCCTGGAGGTCGTACACGCTCACGACCTTGTCGACCGACCTGTAGCCGAACTCATCGGTCGCGCCGTGGGTATAGCCGCGCTTGAAACCGCCGCCGGCCAGCCAGAGCGAGAACCCGTGGCGGTTGTGGTCGCGGCCGTCCTTGCCCTGCGAGACCGGCAAGCGGCCGAACTCGCCCGTCCAGAGCACGATCGTCTCGTCGAGCAATCCGCGCTGGCGCAGGTCCCGCACGAGGGCCGCGCTCGGCTTATCGGCACGGCCGCAGAGCGAGCGGAGCGTCTGGGCGTTCTTGTTGTGCGTGTCCCACGGCTGACCGCTCAGGAAGATCTGGACGAACCGCACTCCCCGCTCGACCAGGCGGCGGGCGAGCAAACACCGCGTGGCATATTCATGCGTCGTCGGATCGTCCAGGCCGTACATCCGCCGGGTTGCCTGCGACTCGCTCGACAGGTCGAGCGCCTCGGGAACCGCGGTCTGCATCGCCGCGGCCACCTCGAAATTGGTGATCCGCGCCTCCAGCTCACGATCGCCGGGATGACGCTCCAGATGGATGCGGTTCAGTTCGTCGAGGAATCCGAGCTGGCCCCTGCGCGCTGACGGCGTAACACCTTCCGGCGGCCTCAGGTGCAGCACCGGAGCATCGCCGGGTCGGAACGGCGTCCCCTGGCAGGTCGCCGGCAGCCAGCCACTCGACCAGTTGCGCACGCCGTCGACCGGCAGGCCGCCGGGGTCGCGCAGCACCACGTAGGCCGGCAGATTCTGGTTCTCCGCGCCCAGCGCATACACGACCCACGAGCCCCACGTCGGCCGGCCCGCCAGGACCTTGCCCGTGTGGATCAACCGCAGCGCGGATTCGTGGTCGACCGATTCCGTCGTCATCGAGCGCACCAGAGTCAACTCGTCCACGATGCCCGCCGTGTGCGGCAAGAGCTCGCTGAGCACCGTGCCCGACTGCCCGTGGGGACGGAACCGGAACGGCGACTCGAGCAAATTGCCCGCCGCCTTGTCGAAGTGGATCTCCAGCTTGCCGGGATACGGCTTACCGTGATACCGCGACAGCATCGGCTTGGGGTCGAACAGGTCCATCTGGCTCGGGCCGCCATGCTGGAACAGGCAGATCACCGACTTCGCCCGCGGCCGCGGTCCGGCGATGTCGCTGGCCCGCGCGCGACCCCGCTCCTGCCCGAGTAGATGGGCAAGCGCGAGCCCGCCGATCGAGCCGGCGTACTGGCCGAGAAAGGCTCGTCGATTCATCGCGAATGGCATGTTCATCGGGATTCACTCGACATAAAGGAATGCGTCGCTGGCCAGGAGCATCTGGCAGAAGTCGACCCAGGCGCGGCGACCCGATGCGGCGGCATCGAGGTCAGGGTAACGGCCCGGCTGCTCGCGGAGGAACCGGCCGGCGGCGTTTCGTTCGGCGGGTGTCGGATACCGGCCGGAGACGACCAGGAAGGCCCGGTCGATCCGGTCGTCGTCCTGGCTGCAATGGCCGCACTCGCGCCCCAGTCGGGCGTCGAGCGCCAGGGCGCAATCCCGGACGAAGTCGGAATT